>DAOUSK010000151.1 GCA_030627265.1 Methylococcaceae bacterium | reverse complement strand
GTTAGCTGCCCTCACTGCCACGACAAAGTTAGTGATTTACAACGCTCCCGCTTTCAAGAAAGAGAAAAGCAAATGCAGTTAGCAAAGCAACGCGGTGAAGATCATGTAGGCTCATCTGCACGCGACATTTCATCTCAGCGCCGTGCGCTCAAACAACAAGAGAAAGAACAACAAAGGCAAAAACGACAGGCTTCAGTACTTCAAAAATAAGCTGTTGTTTATTGAATACTGCACTCTATCAATATCAGCACAACACATCAGTACTGACTTTTTATAAACTGACTCACTATCCTAGTATCGCAAGTTTAGTGAGTTTTGTTGTTAAAGTTTCGTATCGGATAACTAGAGCTATTCGATACGAAACCCATCATTTTACGTAAGATTGATGGGGTTCACTACACACCTAAAAAACAGGTGCTACGTTCTACCCATCCTACAAAAAATGTTTTATTACAATAACTTACAATTATCTGTATTTATTGAGATTAGTATAACTACCTCTCCAGCCCCATTATTTTCAAATAATAACGCTTATTTAACAACTTTATAAAAGGGCTAATTTAATATCTCTTTACGCATGTAATAAAAATCGGTTAATCTATATTTGCTTATTTACTAATATTTATTAGTAAGCGACATCGCTTTTATTATCCTTAGCGTCTTATGAATAGCCCATTTAACAAAAAACACTCAACCTATGTCAAAAAACACACAGATCAATATTAAAGGAATGCACTGTAGTGGATGTGAATCTGTTATAGAAGAGGCATTAACGGAATTAGCTGGAGTGATTGAAGTTAAGGCAGATTACCCTACCTCATTATGCTCAGTCAGTTTTGACCAGAAAAAGCTAAGCCTTGAAGCCATTCATAAGCTTATTGAAGATAGCGGTTATCAAGTTGAATTAGCCCCTGAAAATAAAGCCTCACTATTCATCAAAATAAGTTTATCTTTATTAGCTCTAATCGCTATCGTTTTGTTAATGGTTGGCTCACGAAAGCTATGGCATCAATTTAGTGTGCCTGAAATCAGCTCGCAATTAAGCTACGGTATGATTTTTATTGTTGGCTTAATTACCGGGCTACATTGTATCGGTATGTGCGGTAGTTTTGTGATTAGCTATACCGTTAAAGATGCAGAACACGAACGCTCACCCTATTTATCACACCTGTTATATGGTGTAGGAAAAACACTTTCATACGCCATGTTTGGCGCTGCATTTGGTTTTCTTGGCTCACTTATCAGTATCACGCCATTTATTAGTGGCATGAGTATTTTACTCGCAGGGACATTTTTAATATTATTCGGACTGAATATGCTAAATGTCTTTGCGGTATTAAGGCGAGTACGGATTAAACAACCCGAAGCAATGATGCGTTATGCGATGAAAAAAAGGCGTAAAGCACGCAGCCCTTTTTTTATTGGCTTTTTTTCCGGTTTTCTTTTGGGCTGCGGTCCATTGCAGGCGATGTATATTATGGCCGCGGGTAATGCTGACCCACTCGAAGGTGCTAAATTTTTGGCCTTATTTGGATTAGGGACACTACCTGCATTACTCAGCTTTGGTATGGTAGCTCATTTGCTTTCAGAAAAAATGACCCACCGGTTTTTACAAGCATCGGGGATTATTTTGATTGTGATGGGTACAATGATGCTTAATAAAGGCTTAATGAAAACAGAGTCAGGGTATGACTTTAAGTCAATTAGCTCAACTTTAAGCCAAGCACCAATGAGTGATGCTGATAAATAAAATCAACAACTATCAAACTGGAAGTGGGACTTTAGTCCCGCATTGGGTTGGGCGAGGCTAAAGCCTCACTTCCAAGTTACTCAAGTTATTTCGTGCGCGCTCCTAACCTACTTAATAATCAACCAAGCACTCACGCCACCACCTAAACGATTTTTAATGGCAACGTGCCAGCCATGGGTTTCTGCTAATTGTCGAGTAATAGCAAGCCCTAAACCACAGCCGCCTGTTGAACGGTTACGTGAAGATTCAATTCTGAAAAAGGGGCGAAATATATTTTCAATCAGCTCCTCTGGAATGCCAGGCCCTCGGTCACGGACACTAATATAAATTCTATTGTGATATTTTTTACAAACGACTTCAACTTGCCCATTTCCACTATAACGCAAAGCATTAGTGATTAAGTTATCCAAGCAACGCCGTAACGATACCTGTGCCACATTGATACTACATGCCGAACGAATACGTAATTTTAGCCGCCCAGGCTCACGTGCTTCGGCACCATCAATAACATCCGTTAATAATTGTTTAATATTCGTTATTTTAGCGACCTCTTGCTCTTGAGCGCGCGCTAACTCCAATTGCGATCCAATCAATAAATCCATTTCTGCAATATCTCGCTCCATTCGCTGAATCATGGGGGATGATTGCTCTTCAGCAAGTACACCTAAAGCCATTTTCATGCGCGCCAATGGACTGCGTAAATCATGAGAAATACCCGCTAATAATGTCGTTTGGTTTTCACGCCTAGCGTGCAACTGTTGAGAGCTGTTATTAAAAGCCTGCGCTAATTCAGCCAGTTCTGATCCTCCCGTTTCTGGCAGTTTGGGAGGCTGTTCACCTTCGCCAATACGCCTGACTGCTTTAACTAAGCGTGCAACGGGTGCGGTGATTCTTCCCGCTAAAAACCAAGTAATAATCAGTGTGGATAAAAAACCTGCCAATAAAGTCCATGCCAATGCGATGACGGGTTTAGGCCCAAGTATGGATTTATGTAGACCAAAGTGAATGAGTTCGCCTTGTCGTTGAAATTCCACCTGAAAGTACTTACTGGCATCGCTAGTTAAACGTAAATTATGATTTCCAGGTAAATGCTTATTGAGAGCCGTGCGCAAAAAAATAAGATAAGGGTAATTACTGGGAGTTTCCTCTAATGGCTGAGTCACTGAACTTATCCTTACTCCATGACGTTTATACAGCTCTTGCTCAAAATCTTGACGTTTGCCTGCTGAAGATTCTTGCCAAGTGCGTGCTGATAAAATCAACACAACCGCAAGATCATTGGCAGAGCGCTGCGCAAGAGGAAAAATGATATTCATAGCAATCGCTAAGCCAGAGACTACTTGAAAGATAATTAGCCCTGTCGCTACCGTTGCTGCTGTATGACTAAAAAGAGAGTGTTTACGTTTCACCCAGTTTCCTTAGTGCCTGTTGCGAATAAATAACCCTCACCCCAAATCGTACGCAGATAGGTTGGCTTATCCGCTTGTGGTTCTATTTTTCGACGTAAGCGAGTGACTCTAATATCAATACTGCGGTCATAAGGTGAACGTTCATAGCCTTTTAATAAGCTAATTAAATGATCGCGAGAGAGAACTTTATTCGGATGCTCTAAAAAGACGAGTAATAAATTATATTCTCCCGCCGTTAGCGAAATTTCCTCAGACCCACTAGTCAAACTATGGTTATCCAAATGCAAACGAAAAGGACCAAACCCTAAAGTAGAGTCATCAGGCTGAACTGTCGGTTCAGTAACGCTTGAGCGACGCAACACTGCGCCCACACGAGCCAATAATTCACGCGGTGAAAAGGGTTTCGCCAAATAATCATCCGCGCCCATTTCTAAACCAACTATGCGATCTGTTTCATCACCTCTTGCCGAAACGATAATAACCGGAGGACCATTCTGTTCCCGAATCCAACGCAATAAACTTAATCCACCTTCGCCAGGCAACATTAAATCAAGTGTTAATAAGTCAATCATCTGCTCTGCTAAAGCCCCTCGCATTTCATTACCATCACTCGCAACAGTAATTTCATAGCCACTATCTCTCAAATAATCAGCCATGAGAGTTTGTAAGTCAGGGTCATCATCAACAATAAGAATATGTTTTAAAGCGTCTTGCCGTTCATTTTTCAAGGTAGCTGTCCTGTTATGTCTTCTTAAATATTGATCGATGAAACAAATTGAAACAAATTGAAACAAATTGTTACCGTTTAGAAACGAAAGTGAAATATCTAATGACTATACTAAACTCAAAATACATTAATAAAGGCATCAATCATGTATCAACTATCTGACAAACAGTCTACCAGCAAGTCTTCCTTTAAACACTCAATCTTAGTGCCTGTTTTGGCATTAGGCTTAATCAGCTTTAATGCGCTTGCTAATGAATTTGATCAACGCCAAGCAATAGATCTTAGCCAAAAAGATAAGGCTAAACTTCTTTCCAATATGCGGGGTGCATTCGCAGCCACTAATTCTATTGTCAGTGCATTAGCAGCAGATGATATGCAAGCAGTTGCTGATTACGCGAGACCTTTGGGGTTTAAGGTAAGACAACAAAAAGCATCAGATGGACTGCATGATGCTCTACCTCGATCTTTCAAAATGCTAGGTAAAGCAATGCATCAAGATTTCGATAAAATTGCAGACGATGCGGAAACGCTTAAAGATCCAAAGCACACC
>DAOUSK010000056.1 GCA_030627265.1 Methylococcaceae bacterium | reverse complement strand
TAATGATATGAATACCCAAGCCGTACTTGAGGTGGTCGGCATTGCTAATGCAACACGTAGAATGATGGATGCAATTAGTGAAACCAACTTTGATATAGACTCAAGGCAAATTCGTGATTGGCATTATAATTTAATGCAAGGTATACGTCGTGATGCAGGGCAGTATTCCCAAAATATCCGCATTATTCCTGATACCGAACTTGTTACCACTGCACCTGAAGATATTCAGGCTGAAATAGAATACTGGGTAAGCAAATATCGAGGAATAAAAACAGTGAGTGATATTGCTAAAGCGCATGCTCACTTTGAGTCTATTCATCCTTTTGGTGATGGCAATGGCCGAATAGGGCGCTTAATTATGGCTGCACAATATTTACAGGCCAATTTAATGCCGCCTGAAATTAATGGCTCTAATAAAGCGATGTACTATGCCACATTAGAGCATGCTCAAATCTCAGGGAATATTAAACCGCTTGCCGTTTTCCTATGTGAGCAATCCAAAAAATTAAGTGATTCTTACTTGAGCAGGCAACCTGCAAGCAAGCTATTTCAGGATTAAATAGCAACGCGACTAATAAACCTCGCGGAAATAAATCTGCTTTTGATTACCTTTGTAGATTCCAAAGGTAGCTCGAGCAGTAGGGGAGTTATCATTATTTCCATCTCCATCCCAATCAAACTTTAACCACTCAAATAAGTTATCAACATTAATATCAATAGACCCTGTATTGTCAGCGCAAGGTGGAGTAAATGCTAGTCCAATTTGCCCAGCAGCAATGGGTGTATTTACAATACTAGCGGTAGAGCTACCACTTGCCACTGCAATAGGGTTTACTCCGCTATTAAAGCTAAATTGAGATAAATTAATCGCTGTACAACTATCCTCTGTATTGGTAACAAAACTTGAGCCATTAAAATACTCTGTATAAACAGGCGAACTTAAAGAGACTAACTCTGGTCCATGCGAATTATCTATATTTAAACGCCCAAAGCGTAGTTCGGATTCTGTTGGCGTTAATGTATAAGGTGAATCTGTACTTAATTGAATTAAAGGGCTATCTTGTTTCGTTATTACGCCATCACTATCCGTAATAGCCGTAAAATTCAACTCAACCTTGGGTATAAAGGCAGCAATGATGCTATTAGCTTCATGCGTATAGGTATACTGATCGTCCCCAAGCGTAAAGGTAAGGCTACCATCGCCATTATCAGCTAATGTTGGAGTTACATTTGGGTCCCAAGAAAGCTGAACATTTGTTGAATTATCATGTCCTTTCTGGATTTTATCAGCCGCTGGGCTAGCAATAACAAAATCAACATCTGATAATTTATTATAATCTCCTGTGTAATTTTGAGTGATATCACCCTCCCCATTATATGCGGTCACCGTTAATGAAGGTGCTGCGTTATAAGTAAATGCTTCTCCAATATAAGTAAAGCCTCCTGTCACACAGCTATTCTCAAACGTACCATCAGTATGTGCCGTGACTTCAAAACGGTCTGGTACAAATCGGCCAATAACCAATTCATCTACATTACCGAATTTACAGCCATACTTTCCATTGACTAAAACATTAGAAAAATCATCCGTACAATCATTTACTTGGTCAATAGCAGTAAAGCTATCGTCATAAATATCATTGACTGCAAATTTTAATAAGCCAACCTCTTTATATTGAAAGTTAGTTCCTCGTGCATCTAAGCTAGGTTCATTAGCGGCACTAAAATTTCCTGATAGTTTATTTTTTTGCTCGCTATCATTATGATCTTTTAACAAATTATTATATTTGGGAGTTCCTGTATAAGACGTTACCCCGGTACTTGCTGTTATGCTAAAAAAATCTGCTCCTGCTTTGGTTGTTACTCCTACAGCTGAAGTCGGATTATTCATAGAAGAACTGATACTTGAAAAACTTGAAGGTCTGACTGAAAAACTATCTGATGAAGTGGTAACGATGCTATTGATAGTGTCACTGCTGCCTAGTGTAGAGCTTACTTTACACGCTAGGTTTTGGTACGCTTGACTCAAATTTATCGAGTATGCTTTTCTTCCGTTATCTGCCGCTGTAAATTCAAATGATAAATCACTTGCAACAATAGCGTTATCAAGTAGGTTAATAATTTCTACACTCACGGTTTTATTATAGTTAGCCTTAATACCTCCATGAACATCCAAAGCGACAATATTCAGTTCAAAACCTCTTCCTGCTATCTTGGTATAAACTTGTTTTATATTTGCGTTTACAGCAATTGTCCCCGGCTCTATACAATTAAAACTACTAACAACCAACTCGGCTTCACTATAATCGAGTTGGTTATGGTTATTGTTCTACTCGGTACACTCGCTGCTACAGCAACGCCTAAGTTTTTTAATAAAAATAGCTATGCTGAACGCGCCCTTTTTGATGATACTTTAAATGCGGCGCGCTATGCACAAAAGCTTGCTATTGCGACAGGCTGCCCCGTACAATTTTCTATTACCTCTAATCGTTACACCCTAACAAGCAATATAAACGTGATGATAAAGTTACTAGTTCCTTGCCGGAAAGTTTAGCGCGTCGTTTTAGGGTTTTATTATTAGAAAGTAATGATCGTGATGTCTTGCTGGCTATGGCGGATCCAACTGATCTTCTTGCTGTCGATGAATTAACGCGCATTTTACATAAGCGTATACGCCAGGCTGTTGTTAAAGAAAGCGACTTACTGAGTGTCATCGACCAGTGTTACCGTAATACTGAGGAAATTAGTGCGCTGGCAGAACAATTAGATGATGAATTATCTGAAAATGATTTTGACTTTAATTCTCTTGTTACCTCTAACGAAGTGGCTGAAGCACCGGTGGTTAAATTATTAGAGTCTATTTTTGATGATGCGGCACTAATGAATGCCTCTGATATACATATTGAACCTGATGAAAAAGTGCTACGAATTCGTCAGCGGATAGATGGTATTTTAAATGAGCAAATCCTCAATGAAGTAAAAATTGCCTCGGCTTTAGTGGTCCGTTTAAAGTTAATGGCAAGCTTAAATATTTCTGAAAAAAGACTGCCTCAAGATGGCCGTTTTACGATTCGTGTCAAAGGTAAAACCTTAGATGTTCGATTATCAACCTTGCCTGTTACGCATGGTGAGTCTATTGTGATGCGCTTGTTAGATCATTCGCAAAATTTATTAAGCCTTGATAAGCTCGGTATTCCCGATGATTTACTCCATACCTTTAGAAAACATATTAGAAACCCTCATGGGCTAATATTGGTTACTGGCCCCACAGGGAGTGGGAGAACAACAACGCTTTATTCTGCATTATCAGAAGTGAATACACCTGATACTAAAATAATTACTGCCGAAGACCCAGTTGAATATAGCCTTTCGCGCATCAACCAATCTCAAGTGAATGAAAAAATCGGCTTAACCTTTGCCGCTGTTTTACGCTCTGCACTACGCCAAGACCCGGATGTTATTTTAGTCGGCGAGATGCGAGATACCGAAACCGCAGAAATTGCAATTCGTGCAGCCATCACTGGGCATTTAGTGTTTTCAACCTTGCATACGAATAGTGCCGTAGAAACGGCAACGCGGCTTTTAGATATGGGAGTTAAAGGCTATATTTTAGCTAGTGCACTACAAGTGATTGTTGCACAAAGGTTGGTTCGAAGAATTTGTGAAAACTGCATGACTGATGCAAACATTGATGAGCATCAGCAAGTTTGGCTAGAAAATTCATTCCCATCAGTGGAAACCACCGCGATTAATTTCAAGCATGGCTTAGGTTGCCCGCAATGTAATAATACCGGTTATAAAGGCAGAGTTGGTGTTTATGAACTATTAGAAATGACCCACGATACATTAGATGCTTTACGCCGTAGTGATTCACCGGCTTTTATTACTGCAGCAAAACTGACTCCGGGATTTAAACCTTTCACTGTCAGCGCTTTAGAATTTGCAAGAAACAAGATTACTACCTTGGATGAAGTGATACGTATTACAGGCTCAGGTGCATAATGCCTAGCTTTAAATACAAAGCCCGTAACAAGCAGGGTAATTTGATCGAAGCAACGATTGAAGCAAGTACTGTGCATGATGTTGCCCGACTATTAATGGCACAAGAAATAACGCCTATTAATATTGCTGAATTTACGCCTGATATAGAGATCTATTGGCGAAATTTAATCAATGGCAAGATGTTAGAAGCCTAAAAATTGATGATTTAATTTTATTTAGCCGACAAATGTACAGCCTGACTAAAGCAGGTGTACCCATTATCAGAGCAATTCATAGCTTAGTTGAATCGACGCGTAACAAGGCGCTGTCTTCGGCGCTGTCTAAGGTTGCACTTTCATTAGAAGGTGGTTTAACCGTGGGGCAAGCCATGGAGTTGCACCCTAAAATATTTTCTAATCTTTTCCTTATTGGTTGAATCCAAGATATGTTGAAACTGAAGCCGGCCTACTAAATAAAGATAGGCTCATGCTGAAAATCCCTGGCATTGGCAGCATTATTCAGCGTGCCAGTATGGAACGTTTTGCTCGTTCTTTTGCCATGATTTTAAGCGCGGGTATCCCGATCATTCAAGGTATCAATATTGTATCGGGGGCTATTGGCAATCAATATATAGCCTCTAAATTAGACAAAATGCGCATTGGTATTGAAAAGGGAGATAGTATTAGCCGAATGGCAATGAGTATCGATTTATTTACGCCATTAGTTGTGCAGATGATTATGGTGGGCGAAGAGACGGGGGATATTAGCACTATGCTTTTAGAGGCCGCTGATTTTTACGAAACTGAAGTGGATGCTGAATTAAAAAACTTAGCCAGTGTGATTGAGCCGTTTTTATTAGTTATTGTCGGAATAATGGTACTTGTCTTAGCTTTAGGTATCTTTTTACCTATGTGGAATTTATCTGCAGCGATGCACTAAATACTCGCCAATTTTGCAAGCTGAATCACGCTTATTTAATCCCTATTTATAATAGATAGTTTAAAATTAGGCGGGTTAAAAACAAAAAGGAAATTGCATGAGTGCATTACCCCATATCTTAATTGTTGATGAGCCTTCTAATATAGAGATCATTACTGAATTATTGGAAGGTGAAGAGTGCTACCAGTTAAGTAGTGCTGGAGGTGGGCAAGTTGCTATTGAGATGCTTGAAGCTGCGCCAGATGATTTTGATATCATCATAGTAGATAGAATGATGCCTAATATGAATGGTATGGAAGTTCTAAGCAGAATTAAAAAACATGATGTTTTGCGTCATTGCCCTGTTATTTTTCAAGCTGCAAAAACTAGCCAATCTGATATTGTCGAAGGACTGGAAGCAGGCGCGCATTATTACTTAACCAAGCCATTTAACGAAAAAACCTTACTCTCTATTATTAAAACAGCCGCAGAAGAAAGGTTGTTTTATAAAGAGCTCATGTCTGACTTAAATAAAGACAAGCACGGTATCCCTTTGGCCCGGAATGCTTATTTTGAATTCACCACCCTTGATCATGCACGTAACTTAGCGTCTTTATTAAGCAATGCATTTCCGGAACCATCGACTGTTATTATGGGCTTAACCGAGCTTATGGTGAATGCCGTAGAGCATGGAAACTTGGGCATCACTTATGATGAGAAGTCAGTATTAAACGAAAATGGCATATGGAGTGAAGAAGTTAGCCGGCGACTGGCTGTGGCTGAAAATGTAGATAAAATAGTAAACGTTGATTTTATTTCAAACAGCACTGCTATAGAGGTCACTATCACTGACCAAGGTGATGGCTTTGATTGGCAAGCCTATATGGATTTTGACCCTAGCCGTATTATGGATAATCATGGCCGAGGTATTGCAGTAGCCAATAAGCTAAGTTTTTCTAGTGTTACTTACAGTGGCACAGGCAATATTGTCTGTGCTCGACTTGATTTAGAGCCGGCCTCATAAGCTAAGCTAGTCGCTTTAACGCCTACTTAGAGGTAGCTTTTTACAGCCCAATTCAATGTTTCACGTGAAACATTGAATTGGGCTTTGTTATTTCTACCCCCGAGTGTTACAGTTCAACACACGTTGTTAACCATGCAATTATTGTTAATAACGCTGAATTTCATACACCCATGTTTCACGTGAAACATAAAAATCCAAAGGAACTTCTCTTGAGCAAAAATGACTTTTCATCATTAAGCCTTCATGCTGATTTATTAAAAAATCTGAATACGCTTAACTACACGCAAATGACAGAAATTCAAGCGCAAAGCTTACCGCCAATTTTGCAAGGTAAAGATGTCATTGCGCAAGGACAAACAGGCTCGGGTAAAACAGCTGCTTTCGGTTTGGGTTTATTAAATAAGCTAGAAGTAAATCGCTTTCGTATACAAACGTTAATCTTATGCCCAACACGTGAACTTGCGGAACAGGTTTCTGCAGAAATACGTCGATTAGCGAGAGGCATTCACAACATAAAAATATTAACTTTATGTGGCGGTGTTTCTTTTGGCCCACAAATAGGTTCGCTAGAACATGGTGCTCATATTATTGTCGGTACGCCAGGAAGAATTGAAGATCATTTACGCAAAGGTACTTTGCACTTAGAGCATGTTAATACGCTTATTTTAGATGAAGCTGATCGTATGCTCGATATGGGTTTCCAAGATTCCATTGATGATATTATCGATCAAGCACCTAGCGAAGGTCGTCAAACTCTTCTGTTTAGCGCAACATTTCCTAAGCAAATAAAGTCCATTGCTAACCGGATCACGAATAATCCTGTGATGGTTAAAGTTGAATCGACGCATGACGACTCAAGTATTAAACAATACTTTTATAAAGTAAGAAATAACGACCAGAGACTACAAGCAATACAAGCGTTACTTTTACACCATCGCCCTGAATCTACCGTTATTTTTTGTAATACCAAAGTTGAAACAAAAGAAGTCGCCGAAGAACTTATTGCCGATGGCTTTGATGCCTTAGCAATACACGGGGACTTAGAGCAGGTTGATCGTGATCAAGCTCTATTACGTTTTGCCAATAAAAGTGCCACTATTTTGGTGGCGACTGATGTTGCAGCTCGTGGCTTAGATATAGATTCATTGGATGCTGTTTTCAACTATCATATTGCACATGACCCTGAGCAGCACTTACACAGAATTGGTAGAACAGGAAGGGCAGGCAAAACAGGAATCGCGTGCTCATTGATTAGTGATCAAGAAACGCATAAAGTCTCCATATTAGAAGATTATTTAGAGACAAAAATTGCCATAGACGAACTACCAAGCCGTAGTGAATTGAATTTTGAGCCAATGCAAGCGCCAATGGCAACTTTGCGTATTGATGGCGGGAAAAAACAAAAAGTACGCGCTGGCGACATATTAGGCGCATTAACAGGTGAGCATGGTTTGGAGGGAAAAGACGTTGGTAAAATTCACCTGATGGATAACTGGGCGTATATTGCCATCAAACGAGAGCTGATAAAAACCGCAGAAAGTCGCATTGCTAATGGAAAAATCAAAGGCCGAACTTTTCGGGTTAGGCAAGTATAGTTAACAACTGTTAAGGCTCTGAGTAGGATGGGTAGAGCGTCCTTTTGCGAAACCCATCATCATTATAGGTAGAGTTGATGGCGGGTTTCACTGTGCCCCTAAAAACAGGTGCGCCATTCTACGAATTGGTATTACTTACCAAAATTAAGACAAACCACACATGCTAAGAATTATTCACACCGCTGACTGGCATTTAGGCCATTATTTACATGGTGTCTCTCGTCATTATGAACACCAATCCTTTCTTGATTTTTTACTCGATCAGCTAAAGCAAACTCAGGCAGATGTTTTAATGGTTGCGGGCGATATTTTTGATACCGCCAATCCACCTGCAACCGCACAAAGTCAGCTGTATGATTTTTTAGTAAAAGCACGCGTCAACAACCCCCAGCTTAATATCATTCTCATCGGTGGAAATCATGATTCCGCCGCTCGCTTAGATGCACCAGCAAGCTTATTAAAATCACTGGGTATTTCTGTTATTGGCGGCTTAAAAAACAATGAGCAAGGAAAGATTGACTGGCAAAGACTGTTAATTCCTCTCTACAACAAAAATAAAGAGTTAGTTGCGTGGTGCGGTGCCATGCCTTTTTTACGCCATTCAGACTTACCGCCAGCAGAAGGGGAGGGCGATAGTTTAGTTTCTGGCGTTAAATCACGCTATGCGGACCTTATTCAAGCGCTAAAAAACAAAGCCACTAATAATGAAGCCCTGATATTAACGGGGCACTGTTATATGGTCGGCGGTAATTTATCAGAGCTCAGTGAGCGTAAGATTTTGGGCGGAAATCAACATGCATTGCCGGTAGACTTATTTCCTGAGGATATTACTTATACTGCTTTAGGGCATTTGCATCGCGCTCAAACGGTCGCCAAACAAGACAATATTCGCTACAGTGGCTCGCCCATTCCTTTATCATTTGATGAACAACATTACCCGCATCAATTAGTACAAATTGATTGTCAGCCTGGTAAAAGCCTCGCTATTGAAAGCATTCTTATTCCTCGTAGCATTGATATGTTACGCATTCCCAATTCTAATAGTTTTTGTGATTTAGACAGCGCCATCACGCAACTCAAGCAATTGAAGTTAAAACCTGACTTAGCATTAGAGCAGCAACCGTTCTTAGAATTACGCATTTCACTGGAAAAACCAGAGCCAAGTTTACGCCAACAAATAGAAGAAACGATTGCTGATTTACCACTGCGGCTATTAAAAATAAGCACGCGTTATGCAGGAAAAGAGCAGGGACTTGCTGATAGCATCCAAGAGCAGCGCTTAGAAGACTTACAGCCCGAGCATGTTTTTCAACGCTGTTACGAAAACAAATATGCCACAGAAACACCAAAGGAATTATTAAACTTATTTCATGAGTTACAAGAAAATATTCAAGGGGCAGATTAATGCGCATACTCGCCATCAGAGGAAAAAACCTTGCAAGCCTAGCGAATGAATTTGAAGTTCTTTTAGAAGAAGGGCCGTTACAGCATGCTGGATTATTTGCGATAACAGGGCAAACAGGTTCAGGAAAAAGCACTTTATTAGATGCACTCTGTCTCGCTTTATATGATCAAATTCCTCGGCTACCTAAAGGCAATGGCGTTAGCATTGGCCATAAAGATGACGATGAAAATATCCGTGTTAATAGCCATGATGTGAGTTCAATTTTAAGGCGTGGAACAGCAAGCGCTTATGCTGAAGTTGATTTTATTGGCTCGGATAAACAAACGTATCGTTCTCGTTGGGAAATAAGCCGGGCAAGAAATAACGTGAAGGGCCGCTTGCAGCCGCAAAAAATAACACTGACGAATTTACAATCTCAAGAAATTATTGGTCATAAAAAAACCGAAACCTTACAAGAAATTTCTCATAGAATTGGTTTAAGTTTTGATCAATTTAGACGTTCTGTTTTACTTGCTCAAGGTGATTTTGCCGCTTTTTTAAAAGCCAAAAAAGATGAGCGTTCCAGTTTATTAGAAAAAATGACCGGCACTGATATTTATAGTCAGCTATCTGAAGCCGCCTTTGATCGCGCAACAAAAGAAAAACAAGCGCTCACCGTTATACAAGAAAAACTAAGCGATAAAATCCCTTTATCCAAGGAAGAGAGGCTCGCTTTAGAAAAGCAAGATGCGACACTGAGTACTCAATTACAGCAATCACAATCTTGTATTGAAGGTATTCAAAAGCAACTCTCTTGGCATGGCGAACAAGAACAGCTACAGCAGCAATTAGCCGAACTGCAATTACAAAATACCCAAATAAATGCGCAATGGGATAGTCAAGCAGAACACAGAGACTTATTAAAAAAAATTGATGAAGTACAAATTTTACGTCCCTTATTGCAGCAGCAAGAGCAGTTAGATAAGGATTGTGCGGCGGCGGATAATGAGCTATCAAAATATCAGCAATTATTATCGACTGCCAGTAATAACTTACCGATATTAAGCAAGCAATCAACGGAGGCTGAGCGGTCATTCGAGCAGCATAAAAAATCCTCACAAGATGCGCAACCTCTTTTGACTCAGGCGCAAATTTTAGAGTCGCAGCTTGCGGAGAGCCAAGTACAGCACACGCAATTACAAAAAGAACAAAGTGTCCAAACGGCGCTTTGGCAAACAGCTGATGCAGCCATTAATAACTTACGGCATAAAAGCAATTCGCTAGTCCAGGCATTAAAAGATCATGATTTATGGCAAGAGCAGCACTCTGAGGTCGAGCCTCTCATTAGTGAATGGGGGCGTTGGGAAAATGACCTTAAAAGCTTAACCCAATGCCAGCAAGAGTTAGTCGCTTTTATTCAGCAGAAAACAACGCTTGAAGATGGCTTAAAGCAAGCTCAAAGAAAACTTAAAGCGCTGGGCTCTGATGATATTACGTTCAGTAGAAAAAAGAATGACGTAGAAGAATTACTTAATAAGCTAGAGCCTAGCTATTTAGAAAATCCATTAAGCCTTCGTCATCAAGAGCGTAATACGCTTGAGCAAGAAAAGATTGTACTCGATAAAAACCTACAAATAGCTGAGCAGTCTTTAGCCTTACATTTAGATTTACAGCGAGAAAATAAAAAATTACTCACCTTGACTGATTCTGAACAGAGTATTAAAAGCTCTATTGCTCAGTTGGATAATCAACAACAAATTACCATTATCCAATTCAATGAAGCGCAGCAGGCATTTCAATTATTACAAGCCGCTAATAATAAATCAGTTAAAGAACTCCGAGCATCCTTATCAGAAGATTGCCCTTGCTCTGTTTGTGGTTCAGAAAATCATCCTTGGGCAAATGAGAGCAATCCATTAAGGCAGCCCATAGCTGAGCAAGAAAAGCGTATCAAGCAATTATCGGAAGAAAAAGAAAATAATATAAAGCGATTAACAGAGCAGGGGGGTGCTCTGGTACAGGTAACAAAAGATTTAACACTTTGCAAAACTCAAATTTTGGATGTCACAGTACAGCTAGAAGTCCCCGTTTTTTCTTCAAGCGTTTCTGCTGAATTGATTGCACAGCTAAAGCTTGAGCAAACTCATTTAAACTTACGTTATTTAGCCGCTCAAGAAAATGAAGTGAAGGCAATCGCCTTGCAAAAGCAGTGGCAGGATTATCAGGTAGAACTTAAAGAGCTCTCTGATAAACATATTGAGCATACAAAAAAAATCAATCAGCTGACTGAGGAAATCAAGCTAACGATTATTCAGCAGCACGCAAATGAAGGTAATGTTTCACGTGAAACATTAAAAGAAAATGAATTAATTCTCACGCTATCCAGCCCTTTTAGCTTAATTAATGATTGGCAAAGCTGCTTATTTGAAGAGCCGAATTTTATTGCAAAAATACACGCGGCAGTAAAGCAATGGCATGCAAATGAGTCAGACAAAAATACCGCGAACGAATCATTAAGATTAGTAGATCAAAAAATAATACTAGCTGAATCTGAATGCCGGCAGCAATTAAGTCACTGTCAAAAAATAGTGGATGCAATACAAACACAACAAAAACACTTCCAGCAATTAAGCTCAGACCGCCAAGCCTATTTTTCAGGAAAGCCAGTTGCCGAAGTTTCACTGCAATTAAAACAAGCATTACAAGCGGCGGAAGAAAAGCAGGGTCAATTAGCAGAAAAATTAAGCAAGCTTCAGTTGGATATAAAAACGCAACAGCAAGCTATCAGTCATTGGCAGACAGAAAAATCACGCAGAACAGAATTGCACGCTCAACTCAGTAAACAATTAAATGCTGAGTTACAAAAATATAATATCAGTATAGAAAAGCTTAATAGTCATTTAAAGCAATCGGCAGAATGGATGATTGCCCAAAAAGCGCAACAAGAAAAATTGCGTCAAGAAAAACAAGAAATACACGCTTTTTTAAAGGTAAAACAAGCGGCCATAAAAACACACCAAGAAACGCCAGCAGAACAAGAAAAGCAGGTTTTAATCGATAATTATCAGCAGCAACAAAAGGCACAGCAGGAAATAAAGAAATTGAAAGAAAGCTGTATTTTTACATTACGCACGGATGATGAAAAAATCGCAGCAGGGCAGCACTTAGCCAAGGCCATCAAAAAACAAACTCAAACCTGGGAGCAATGGGAAAGTTTAAATGATTTGATAGGCTCTAAAAATGGTCAGAAATTTCGCACCTTTGCTCAGGGTTTAACCTTAGAAACACTACTCACTTACACCAATCAGCATTTACAAGAATTTGCTAAGCGCTATTCACTAGAGCGTGTTAACGGCAGTGATTTAGAGTTACAAGTGATAGACCGAGATATGGCAGATGAAATTCGCAGCGTGCATAGTTTATCTGGGGGTGAAAGCTTTCTCGTTTCCTTGGCGCTTGCTTTAGGTCTTGCATCATTATCGTCTAACCGAATTCAGGTAGAGTCTTTATTTATCGATGAAGGTTTTGGTAGCTTAGATCCTGAAACACTCGATATTGCCATTGCCAGTTTAGATACACTGCAATCGCTTGGCCGAAAAGTGGCGGTGATTTCTCATGTCCCCGCTTTAGTCGAGCGGATTGGCACACAAATAAAAATAGAAAAACAAGGTGGCGGGCATAGTATCGTCAAAGTAATAAGCAGCAATTAACACGGCTTGAAAATAATCCCTATCTACGCTACTTCTTCATTCCGGGACGCAGGTCTTTAGTCTGCTCTTATACCAGTCCCAATAATTTCATACTTGAACTCATGATTCTAAAAAATGCGTCATTCCTGTAAGCTCTTAGCAGGAATCTTTGTGACCGCAGAAGATCCCCGCTAAGAGCATGCGGGGATGACGAGAATAACCGTATTTATTGAGATTGGTATTATATCAATGCAAGCTAAAGACCTGCGCCCCAATCCTGGATGAATTTTACGTATGCCTTCAATATTGAGCATCTACAAGTAATCAAGAAAATCACTCTATATAGTGGTTTTATTCTTTTAATGGCACTAGATGTTGTGTTAAAATAGATTTCAACAATCAACTTTAATACAACATCTAGTGTAGGCCCGCATGACAGATAAGACCCAAATAGAAATCCCATTACAAGATGCCTCTGCTGATATCTGGGATACTAAGTACCGTTTAAAAACAAAATTAGGTGATCCTGTTGATGTCACAATTGATGACACCTTTCAACGTGTCGCTAAAGCCTTATCAAACGTAGAAAAAGGTAAAGCTAAACAAGATAAATATCACCAAGAATTTCTATGGGCTTTACGCCAAGGTGTTATTCCTGCAGGTCGAATTATTTCTAATGCTGGCGCACAAGAGCACAAACCTGCAACCTCCACAATTAATTGTACTGTCTCTGGTTCTATTTCAGATTCAATGGATGATATTTTAGGCAAAGTACATGAAGCAGGGCTTACTTTAAAAGCAGGTTGTGGAATTGGTTATGAATTCTCAACGCTTAGACCTAAAGATGCCTACGTTTCTGGCGCAGGTGCTTACACATCAGGCCCGTTATCCTTTATGGATATCTACGATAAAATGTGTTTCACCGTTTCTTCAGCAGGTGGTAGGCGTGGCGCACAAATGGCAACCTTTGATATCGGCCACCCCGATGTTGTCGACTTTATTCGTGTTAAACGTGAGGATGGTCGTTTACGCCAATTTAACCTTTCTTTATTAATTACCGCTGAATTTATAGAAGCCGTAAAAGACGATAAACCTTGGCCGCTTTCTTTCCCTATTATGCAGCGCGAACTTGAGGAAGATAAGTTAGACCTTAACGATAGCGCTGTTATTTTATGGCGTGATTTACCTCATTCAACGGGGTACGTAGAAAATAAAGACGGCTTAGTGGCTTGTCGTATTAGCAAAACTATTCCTGCAAAGCGTTTATGGGACATTATTATGTCCTCTACTTATGACTATGCAGAACCTGGCTTTATTCTTATCGACAAAGTCAACGAAATGAATAACAACTGGTTTTGTGAAGATATTAGGGCAACCAATCCATGCGGCGAGCAGCCACTTCCTCCTTATGGATCATGCTTACTCGGCTCTATTAATCTAACGCGTTTTATAACAAACCCTTTTACTAAACAAGCCACTTTTAACTGGGATGCTTACCGTAAAACCATTCGTATTTTTACCCGTATGCTAGATAACGTGGTAGAAATTAATGGGCTGCCTTTAGAAAAACAACGTGATGAAATTACCTCAAAACGTCGTCATGGTATGGGTTATTTAGGTTTAGGCTCAACATTAACCATGCTAGGTATGCAATATGGCGATGACAAATCGCTTGATTTCACCGATGAAGTCACTAAAGTATTAGCGATAGAAGGCTGGAAAGAAGCATTAAGCCTGGGTAAAGAAAAAGGCGTTGCACCTGCACTTAGCAAAAACTACACCATCACAGGTTCGATGTTACATAAACGCCCTGAAATGGTGAAAGATGGCTATAAAATTGGTGATGAAATAGCAGGTAAAGTATTACATGCAAAATACAGTCGCTATATGCAAAAAATTGCTGAAGTAGAACCTGAATTAGTGGCTGACTTAATTGAACAAGGTGCTCGTTTTACACATCATAGTTCCATCGCACCAACAGGTACCATTTCACTTTCATTAGCTAATAATGCCAGTAATGGTATCGAGCCGAGCTTTGCACACCATTATTCACGTAATATTATTCGTGAAGGTAAAAAAACCAAAGAAAAAGTTAATGTGTTCTCCTTCGAGCTATTAGCCTACCGTGCTTTAGTCAATGAAAAAGCCATGCCATTTAGTGATAATGCTGACGAGCAATTGCCCGACTATTTCATTACCGCAGATGCAATCACACCGACACAGCATGTTGATATCCAAGCCGCTGCACAAGTGTGGATAGATTCATCAATCTCTAAAACAGCCAATGTACCGACTGATTTCCCGTATGAAGATTTTAAATCAATCTACCAATACGCTTATGAAAAAGGGCTAAAAGGTTGTACCACTTTCCGCTTTAACCCCGAAGTATTCCAAGGCGTTTTAGTTAAAGAATCTGATTTAGAAAATACCAACTATCAATTTACCTTAGAAGATGGCCATGTTGTCGAACTAAAAGGTAATGAAGAAGTTGAATACGATGGCGAAATGCATACCGCCGCTAATTTATTTGATGCCTTAAAAGAAGGTTATTACGGCAAATTCTAAATGCTAAGGTTGTGCGTAGGATGGG
>DAOUSK010000175.1 GCA_030627265.1 Methylococcaceae bacterium | reverse complement strand
TAACTGCTTGGCGTACTTTTAAAGCTATGTCAGGTAAAGAAGGAAGAATGAGGCGGTTATGATCCAGCTCTTTTTGCACATGAACTAAGAAGTCATTAATACTTTTAAATTGCATAGCTACTCTTTACATAAAGTGAGTATGACAAGGCATACTAAAAAACTTTCTTTCGTTTGCTGTATTGTTGCAATATTCATTAGAAAGATAAGCTGGATTGAGTTTTTTTAATCGTTTCAGGAATACCCTTTATTTCTAAAACCTCCGTATCAGAAGAATAGCCCAGCTTATGAAATGAAAGTAAAGAATCTGTATCTACCTTATTTGCAGGGTGGTCTGTTCGGGCAATACTTTGAAAAAAAGCAACTTGTACGACATCAACATAAGAGGCAGGCAAATCTAATCCGCTATTGTAATTAATATTGCCATATTCCGAAGCAACTAACTTTAAATCTTCCGGAAGATGCCATGCATTCATAATAATTTTTGCTATAGGCCGGTGGGCTTTTTCTAATAATGTTTCCAGTCGATCAGGATAATTTTTAAATTCGGGTAGATCTTCGACTAAGACTAAAATAGGCAGTTTTCCAATTTGATGCATTAAACCCGCTAACATGACTTCGTCGGCTGATAAATGCGGTGTAAAAGCAGCTAACGCCCTACTGATTGAAGCAACGTTGATACTATCTTGCCAAATTTTTTCATACTGCACTTTAAGCACTTTGGATTTTGTACTGAATAGTTGTCGCATTGCTAAACTAGTGACTAGGGTACGAATGGTATTATTACCCAAACGAGAGACGGCGAGTTGAATACTTTTTATTTCAGTATTCCCCCCGTATAAAGGGCTATTAGCTACTTGAATTAAGCGAGCTGAAATGACTGCATCAGTAGTAATAATATTGGCAATATCTTGAGACGAAGCATCGCCTTTACTAACCGCTTGACGTACTTTTAAAGCAATATCGGGCAAAGTTGGAAGAATGAGGCGGTTATGATCCAGTTCTTTTTGTATATGAGCTAAGAAATCATTAATGCTTTTAAATTGCATAGTTACTCTTTTTCATAAAGTGGGTTAGCAAGGGTTTAAATACTAAAGTAAACTTTCTCGGGCCGATTTTATTTTTTCTGGAATACCTTTTATTTCAAGCACTTCAATATCACTAGCAAAGCCAAGCTTTTTAAATGAGGGTAACTGATCCCAGTCAATTATTTTACCAGCGAATTCATGTTTTTTTATACTTTGTAGGTAAGCTACTTGAACGACATCGACATAAGTTGAAGGCTGGTTAACTCCACTATCGTAGTCCATGTTGCAATACTCTGAAGCGACTAATTTAAGGTCATCAGGAAAATGCCAGCTATCCATTATGATTTTAGCAACAGGCCCATGTGCTTTTTCAAGTAATTTTTCAAGTCGTTTGGGATGGTCTCTAAAGGCTGGAATGTTGTCCACTAGAGCTAAAATGGGTAATTTTCCAATTTGATGAATAAGTCCTGCCAACATGGCTTCATCGGCATTTAAGTGAGGCGTAAAGGTCGCAAAGGCACGGCTAGTGGCGGCAACCTCAATACTTTCTTGCCAAATATTTTTGAACTGTTGTTCTAAGCTTTTAGATTGTAATGTATAAAGTTGGCGCATCGCGATTGTTGTGACTAAAGTGCGAATAGTATTATTACCTAAGCGCGCAATAGCTAATTGAATACTCTTTATTTCAGTTGTTCCGCAATATAACGGACTGTTAGCAATTTGAATAAGGCGAGCAGCGATAACTGCATCAGTACTTATAATTTCAGCAATTTCGGGGGCAGTTGCATCGCCTTTATTAATTACTTCGCGGACTTTAATTGCTACATCGGGTAAAGAGGGCAATATTAAGCGGTTATTTTTTATTTCTGTGTGAATGTGGGTGAGAAAGTCATTAACAGTTTTAAATTGCATAGGTGTAGGCATCTAGAATGAAGTTAATTTTAAATAGAATCTAAGGAAGCAGCTTAAAATAGGCTTGCTTTAGCGAGTTCAATTTCTTCAGGAATTCCTTGAATCTCTAGAATTTCTGTTTCTGCGGTTAGACCCAATTTATCAAAGGCATGAACCGTAGAGCAATCAATCCGACACGCGGGGTGATCAGTACCGGCAATACTTTGTAAAAAAGCAACTTGAACGAGGTCTACATAGGTTGCAGGGCCTTCTGATTGATTCGTAAAGTTGACGTATTGTGATGAGACTAATTTGAGTTCATCAGGAAAATTCCAGGTATCCATAATGATTTTTCCAATCAAAGGATGAGCTTTTTCCAGTAATTTATTTAAACGCGCAGGGCTGTCACGAAATTCGGGAATATTTTCAACTAAAAGTAAGATGGGTAACTTACCTATTTGGTGTAAAAGGCCCGCCAACATGGCTTCATCAGCATTTAGGTGTGGTGCAAAGCCTGATAATGCTCGGCTAATGGCCGAAACATTGATGCTTTCTTCCCAAATAGTTTGGAAATGAGATTCAAGTGCTTTGGAAGTAGGTGTGTACATTTGTTGCATCACAAAGCTAGTCACTAATGAACGAATTGTATCGCTACCTAAACGCGCAACTGCCAACTGAATGTTATTTATTTCAGCAGTACCTTTGTAAAGAGGGCTATTGGCTACTTGGATAATTCGTGCCGATAAAACGGCATCGGTGATAATAATATTTGCAAGGTCCTGTGCAGTTGATCCTTCTTTATCAACCGTATTACGTACTTTAATCGCAATGTCAGGCAATGTAGGTAAGATTAAGCGGTCATTATCAAGTTCTTCTTGTACATGAACAAGGAAATCATTAACACTATTAAATTGCATAAGCGTATTTAGTTAAGAGATGTATAGGATGCCATTTTTTTGTAATGGCTAATGGTTTATTATACCGTACAAAAATAAAACCGTATTTATCGACTGACTTTATTTCGTTAGGGTGATGGCATCAAACGCTGCGTTATTAAACTGTAATTTAAGTAATTCATTGGGTAATTCTTTTAATACGATGAGTAATAGTGTTGTATCTGCTTGCTTGGCTTGTAAAACAAGCGTTCCTAAATTACTTTCTGTGTCTGTTGTAGACATAATGTCACAAGCATCAGGAATGATAGCATTAGCGGAACACTTTGCTAAGAGCATAACTCGCTTGTTTTTACCTAAATAGTGCGT
>DAOUSK010000089.1 GCA_030627265.1 Methylococcaceae bacterium | reverse complement strand
CCAGTAGCTGTGGGAACAATAGTCTGAACATCTTTAGCAAATTGTTTTAAGTTGCTAGGAATATTTAGGTTTTCCTCTGGCATAATCATAATGCGATACAGCCCAGCTGGGCTAAGCCATTGCTCTCGAATGACTTGGGGGAGATCGTCCAAGCTAAATTCATAAGCAGCTAGGCTTTGGTTTAAGGTGTTAATAGTATGAGGCAGTAAGCTTAGAATATTAGTATCTAGGCGGCTGGCAAGTTGTGGATTCTTTTCTAAAGCACTGAGAAAGTGATCAATACTATTATTTAAATTATGCAGTAATTGAGGCTCAATAGATGGTTGCTTTTGGGCTAGTAGTGATTGTAATGTTGTTTGAAATTTCGTTAAGACTCCGTGGGTATCAGAAGGGTTTAGCGCTTGATTGAATTGGCCTAATTGCGCCCCTAAAATAATGGCTAAGTCTTCAATAATATATAGCTTTTCTTCTTGATTATCAGCAACAAGGTCTTCTAAGGTCACAGTGCTATGTACGGTACTAAACTTTTTAAGTTGTTCGGTCGTTGTGCGTGACTTATCTAAATTATCTGTCAGTGCATAAAGCGCATAAGGTGAGTCGGTTTTGCTTTGTAATAAATCTTTAAAAGTTGAAACCGTACTGGCTTTTGCATTGCGCATATTAACGGGGTTTGAATCAAAGCTGATATAGGGAAGAAAAAATAAGCAGCCAACAGCTAAGAGCAAACTAACAATGCGAATTGAATTTTTATGACGAAAGGGCAGAGTCTGTAAGAAGTTCGGTTTTGAATTGTATTGAATGGCTTTAGCATTTTTAAGCTTGAGTACACTTAAAAATGCAGGGAGTACGGTAAGCGACAAAAATAAGGCGATAAACATACTCACGCCAGAGATTAAACCGAGTTCCGATACGCCTTTGTAATCAGTGGGGGCGAATGCTAAAAATCCGATTGATGTGGTTAATGCGCAAAGAAAGAGAGAAAATCCAACGCTGTGCAGTGCGTTTTTTATAGCAGTTGGGTTATCCTTTTTATTGGCGATTTCATCACGATAATGCAAATTCATATGTATGGCGAAATCGACCCCTAAACCAATATAAAGGGCAGCAAAAGAAATAGAGATAACATTTAGGTGCCCAATAGCGAGAGCAGCAAAGCCAGCGGTCAGTGTTAAGCCCATTACGAGAATTAACAAAGTGGCAAACAGTAGTTTCAAAGAGCGCAAGCACCTAAATAGAATAAGTAAGACGGCTAGCATAGAACCTATGCCACTAATCACTGCGCCGTTGCCCATTGTTTCTAATTCTTCGTGCTCTAATGCTGTTTCGCCAGTCATGCGAATGGTGGCTGTTGCAGTATGGCTTTCTATGTTTTGTGCAATATGACGAGCAGCTTCAATGGCATTGGCTGCAGGCATCAGCGCATTAAAATCTTTTTTAGGTTTTGCAATAACAATTCGGCGAGTTTTATTGCTTAAGCTGGTTGGGCTAAGAATCCTTTGCCATGAAAGGGGGGTGTTGTGATTTAAGCTGGATTCATTAATCGCTTGTGTCATGCTAGATAAGAGCTTAGGTAAACTATGGCTAATAACACTGTCTTTATTTTCTAGTGCCTTAGTTAAAATATCAAACAGCCCTGCTAAATGAAAATTCTGTGCCAAATAACCAATGAAGGGTTGTGCGTCAGTTAAGTTGTCGGATAAATTTTCAAGCTCGGCTAGCGATAAATAAAGTAGCGCTTGTTGACGGAAAAAGTGATTATCTTCTGGGATATAGCTTGAGCTGAAATTGTCGGTATTTTGTTTTAATTGGCTGGATAATTCGCTTGCAGCCATCGCTGTTTCTTCAGGTGTTGATGCATCAACAACAAAAATAATCGTACCAGCATCTTGCGGGAAATGCTGCTCTAATCGTCTGGTATTTTGTTGAAAAGGTAAGTCAGGAGACAGCATCTCTGCTGAATTATTGTTAATACCTAGATTATCCTTAATATAAAAAAGGCTGCCTATTGTTAACGATAGTGCGGCGATAATAATAAACCAAGCATAGCGGTTAACAAACTGACCTTGCAGGTTAATTATTTTATTGCTAATAGTACAGCTACTCATGAAGTTGAAACCTGGGCCAAAAGGGGGCTTATTTGTTTGAGTTTTTTATTCGCTATTTTAAAATGGCGACCTAATTGAATGAGGCTAGGTAGTTCGCTAGGATGGCAAATAATGAAGGAAATGAGTTTGACTAAATTGACCTTTCCTTCAGGATTAATTGAGTGACTGACTGCGGTAGGTAAATTAAAATCAGCAGGGTCTACAATAGTACGAATGGCAATAAAAGGTGTGTTTTCTGTTTGGCAGACTTGTGCCGCAGCAGCGCTCTCCATATCAACCGCAATCGCAGACGTGTCATTAAACAAGGCGGATTTTTCTTTAGCGCTAGAAACAATAGACGAGCTTTCTAATAAAGGCCCTTCAAAATAAGATTGATTGGCTAGTGCGTTTATTATATTTTTGCGCAGCAGGGGATGGGTACTTAATTTTGTACCTGACTGTGTTTGAATAAGCTTAGGAATAATTAAATCACCTGCTTTTAAATGCGGCGCTAATGCACCAGCGCAACCCCAACTAATGACTTGTTTAGCGCCAGCCGCTATTAATTGTTGAGTTGATTTTTCAGCATTTTTTGCGCCAGTCCCTGCAAGACTAACTAGGATATTATTAGGCAAAGTAAGGCATTCGCCTTGATGCATTTTAATTTTGCTAAGACTGCGTAATTCTTCAGGTAGGGCGACAAGGATACCTAGGCTCATTGCTTGTTCATCTCATTACGGTATTTTGCTAAAGCCCATAGCGGAAAAAATTTATCATAGCCATGATATTTTAGGTAAAACACGCGCGGGAAGCCGGGTGCATTATGGTGCGAATCAGTCCATAAGCCATCGGTGTTTTGTTGGCTTAATAAGTAATGAATGCCCGTTTTTACCGCGTCAGAATTAATTTCACCTGCGGCAATTAAAGCCAAAATAGCCCACGAAGATTGGCATATTGTACTGCGATGGAATTGACTGCTTAAAGAGTCATCAAAATAATTTTGGTTATCTTCACCCCAGCCACCATCCAAGTGCTGAACGCTTTTTAACCAGGTGACTGCTTTGCTGTATAACGGATCGGATTTAGCAATGCTGGTTTGCTCTAAAGCTATTAACACAGACCAAGTGCCATAAATATAATTGCTTCCCCAACGCCCAAACCAAGAGCCATTTTCCTCTTGCTCATTACGTAAATAAGTAATGCATCGCTCATAAGCTGGCAGGTATTCTTCATGATCTTGTGCCACTTTGGCTATTAGCATCACACAGCGAGCGCTAACATCAGCAGTGGGAGGATCTAGCAGTGCGCCGTGGTCAGCAAAGGGAATTTCATTGAGATAATAGCAGGTGTTATCAACATCAAATGCACCATAACCACCGTCTTTATCCTGCATGCCAATAATCCAGCGAGTCGCTCGGTGAATAGACTCCTGCATATCGTCTAGTCCTGATGTTGCCATGCCAAAAGCAATAACAGCCGTGTCATCAACATCAGGGTAGTGGGGGTTGTTATGTTGAAATGCCCAACCGCCGCCGTCTAAATTGGGGCGATGGGTTCGCCAATCGCCTGCTTCATCAGAAAGCTGTTTGTTTTTAAGCCAAGTGTAAGCTTTGTTTCGGCTTTCTTTTGTGTCCGTTAAATTTGCTTCTTGCAAGGCTAATAAACTCAGCCCAGTATCCCAAACGGGCGAAAGGCAAGGTTGGCAATAAGCTTCATTCTCTTTAATAACCAGTAAGTTGTCGATAGCTTTACGTGCGGTCACAACATTAGGGTGATCTTTAGGTAAGCCGAGCAATAACATGGCTTGGTATACGTTAACCATCGCAGGAAAAATTGCCCCTAAACCGTCTTCGCCATTGAGGCGCTCAGTAAACCAATTGCTTGCTTTTTCAATAGCGCGCTCATGCATTTTTTTACTAACGAGGCGGCGTGATTTACGGCCGATATAGTCAAGAAATAAAAAGAATTTATTAAGTAAGCCGCGTTCAGGAAAATAGTGCTGCTCTTGGTCGGCAGGTGTTATGAATAGCTCGGGTATAGCAATTTTATGCGGGTTTTTTGCTTTAGCTTCTAGTGTGCACAATATAAATAAAGGAATCATAACGGTGCGCGACCAATAAGATACTTTATCAATATGAAAAGGAAACCATTTGGGTAATAACATGATTTCGACAGGAATAAAGGGTACGCCCCGCCATGGGACTTGCTCAAAAATAGCCAGTGCAATTCGAGTAAAGACATTGGCTTTTGCTGCGCCGCCTTGTTGAAGAATATAGCCCCGCAGGTTTAGCATGTGGGGTAAGTTAGTATCATCCCCAGCCATTTTTAAGGCGTAATAAACCTTTACACTGCAACTAATATCACCAATGCCACCATAAAATAATGGATAACTACCATCTTCAGATTGACGCGCACGTAGATAAACGGCAATTTTTTCTTGCAGTTTTGTGTCTATGTCATCCAGGTAATGCATCATCATGATGTATTCTGCTGGAATGGTGCAATCGGCCTCTAGCTCAAAAACCCAGTAGCCATCTTCGTGCTGTAGTGAAAGCAGTTTTTGCTGCGCACGTTGAATTGATGACTCTAAAGAGCTAGGTATAGAAAGCAAAGAAGGGTAATCTTCGGTAAACATTTAAATTTATTTATTGGCGCTATATTGCCAATCTTTGCAGACTAGGTTTTTGCTTTTTGCATTAAAGACAGCAGAAAGTAGCCCGTTGCTACGACCAATAATTTTAGTGGTCAGAATGGTTGCCTTTACTTTTTTTCGCGTGATTTTAACTTGGTTAGAGTCGTTGAAATCTAGGTGTTGTTGAATTTCATTTAAAGTCAGTACAGCCATGCCAATTGCCCATAAGCAAAAATTACGCATACCGACTTCATGGCGAGGAATTAAGAGTGTGTAGGTCATCGCATCTTTTAAGTGCCCTTGCGCAGTACTTAATAAATGCTCTAAGCCTAATCTGAATTCCGGTGTGCTTTCTGAGGTATTAAGGTCTTTTAAATCAAAGTTAACTTCGGTGAAAACATCTTGCGGTAACCAGCAAACACCACGTTTTGCATCATCCCAAATATCTTTAAGGATGTTGGTCATTTGTAAACCTTGGCCAAACGAGGTAGAAAGCGCTAACAGTTCATCACGATGTTGGTTGATTTCTGGTGAGTAATGGCAAAATAATTTTGCTAACATTTCACCAACACAGCCAGCAACATAGTAGCAATATTCATTCATATCTTTCATGGTTGCTAAGCCGCCACTTAAGTCCATGCTTTGGTAGCCAGGCATTCCTTTTGCCATTGCATCGACACAATATAATAAAGCATCAATTTGCTCAGGATCAAAACTGCGTGTGATTTTAATGACACGTTCAGTTAATTGAACAAGGATATGTTCAGCAGGGATAGTTTGCTCTGATAATAAAGGTGACAAGTCGGTTGCAAAACTTGCTGCTCCTTCACCGGTTCTTACAACATCAATAAAACGTAGGCAAAAATGCTCTTTTTGCTCAGCAGATAAAGAAACTTCATCTTCAACGGTATCTACAATGCGGCATAAAAGGTAGGCATTAGCCACTTGTTTATAAAGTCCAACGGGCAGTTGAGGGATGGTTAAAGCAAATGTTCGAGAAACACCTTCAAGTAAAACTGCCTGAAATTCATCATCAGAGGCTGCAAGTAGCGATTCTGGATTATCAATAGAAGCTTGGGTATCAGTCATATTTATTTATAGGTTCGTCTTTTGGGTGGAATGAAACTCGTTTATTACAGCTATAATTGCATGAAATTATAACTGAATACGCCTTAAATACAAAGGGTGTTGTTTTATTACTACAAATATTAATAAGACGTAAATTTTACTTCATTAGCTTTTTTAAAAAGCAAAGCTAGTTTGTAGAATATACCTAGGGTGGTAGTATTGAAGGCTTAAAGATAGTATGCTAAATAAAATGAAAATTAGTTTATTTTTAGAGGCTGTTTTTTGTAAAATAGTAGGATTAATTATTATTTTGTTGCATTTTTGCAACTAAATTTAGGTTTAAATTTTGAGGCAGACTAGATGAGCGTTCCTTTAATACAGCAGTTAGCTGTAGGTTCTTATTTAATAAAGAAAAAAATACAAAGGGTGGAGAAGTACCCTTTAGTTTTAATGTTAGAACCGTTATTTCGTTGTAATTTAGAGTGCGCCGGTTGTGGAAAAATTGCTTACCCGGATGATATTTTAAATAAAAGGCTATCCGTTGATGAGTGCTTGCAGGCAGTTGACGAATGTGGCGCGCCAATGGTTTCAATCCCAGGCGGGGAACCATTAATTCATAAAGAAATGCCTGAAATTGTAGCGGGTATTATTAAGCGTAAAAAGTTCCTTTATTTATGTACAAATGCCTTATTACTGAAGAAAAGAATTCAAGACTATACGCCATCACCTTATTTAACTTTTTCTATTCATTTGGATGGAAATCAACAAAGGCATGATGCTTCAGTGTGCCAAAAGGGTGTGTTTGATATTGCTGTTGAAGCTATTAAATTAGCCTTAGATAAAGGCTTTCGAGTCACAATCAACTGTACTTTGTTTCAAGGGGAAACGGCACAAGAAGTCGCTGACTTTTTAGATTATGCAACAGAGTTGGGTGTAGAAGGTATTACCATTGCGCCAGGTTTTAGTTATGAGGATGCGCCAGATCAAGATTCTTTTATGTCGAGCCGGACAGCAAAGGAATTATTTAGAGGAATTTTTACGCTTGGAAAGCATAAAAAGTGGAAATTAAATCACTCTTCTTTATATTTAGATTATTTGGCGGGCAATCAAGCTTATGAATGTACGCCTTGGGGGAACCCAACCCGAAATGTATTTGGATGGCAAAAACCTTGTTACTTATTGTCAGATGAAGGCTATGTCGAGACTTTTCAAGAGTTAATTGATACTACACCGTGGGATAAATATGGTGCAGGAAATAATCCTAAATGTGATGGCTGTATGGCGCATTGTGGTTATGAAGCTACTTCGGTAGAAGATACTTTGCGTCACCCGTTAAAAGCACTGATATCTAGCATTAAAGGACCAAGGACAGAAGGCGAGATGGTGCCAGATTTTATTTCGAAAAAGTAGTTAGCTTAATATTGCGAAGAATTAAATTTAAGTAAGGTTTTTAAGGTATATAAAATTAAGGTTTAAAAATGATAAAAATAAAAAATATTGTTGCAGGGTTGATGCTGTTAATTTTAAGCCAAAGTATTTTGGCGGATGCAGATGTAGATCAAGCAAGCCAAGTTGTTAAGGACTTTCAAGCAGAGCTTATTAGTGTGATGAAGCAAGGCGATAAGCTTAGTTTTGCACAAAGATCAGCTCAATTACGTCCTGTATTAATTAAAACGCATAACATGGTTCGCATGACTCGGGCGGTGATGGGGCGAGAGTGGAAAGGTTTATCCCAAGAGCAAAAGAAACAACTGATTACTAAATTAATTGACCTAAGTGTTGCTTCTTATGCACATCATTTTTCTTCATTTTCAGGGCAGTCATTTACTTTTAAATCCAGTGAGAAAGTAAGGTCACAAATTTATGTGAAAACTTTTTTAGTGTTACCGGAAGATGATGACGTCAGTATTGATTACCTGCTTAAAAAGAAAGACGATAGCTGGCGTATTATTAATATTTTATCAAAAGGAGTGAGTGATATTGCTCTAAAGCGCTCTGAGTATAGTGCAATTTTGAAAAAGTCAGGCTTTGATGTTTTAGTCGCTGAAATTTCAATTAAAATTAAAAACTTTTCGAAAGATTAATTTAAATTTTTGGGTGAATTTAACGTGAATTTTGAGCAAAAAATTATAGCAAAAACTCAAGCATGGCTGAAATTAGTTGTGATAGGTTTAAATTTTTGCCCTTTTGCAAAGTCGGTCTTTGATAAGGGTAAAATTCATTACCAAGTCAGCACCGCAAGAGCTTTGGAAGATTGTTTAAAAGATTTAATTGATGAAGCCGAACGTTTAGATATTTCAGAAAATATAGAAACTAGTTTATTAATTTTCCCTGATGCGCTAGAGGATTTTGATGATTTTTTAGACGCGCTAGAAATTGGTGATGAGTTAATGCAAGCTCAAGGTTATGAAGGGATTTATCAATTAGCGAGCTTTCACCCTGATTATTGCTTTGCTGATAGTGATGTAGATGATGCGGCAAACTATACTAATCGCTCACCTTACCCTGTGTTTCACTTGATTAGAGAGAAAAGCATAGATGATGCGCTAGCTAAATACTCTAAAGATCCAGAGTTAATTCCTGAGACTAATGTTAAATTAGCAAGAGAGATGGGCTTAGATAAAATGCGTGCTTTATTGGCTGAGAGTCTTAAATAGGTAGCTGGGTAATGCCAACCCCAGTATATAAATACTTAAACCCTGCTACATGATTATTTTAATCTTGGTATCAGATTTCGCGTAGGATGGGTAGATCGTCTTTTTGCGAAACCCATCGTTTTAGCATGGTTTCATTACGCACCAAAAAGCCGGTGTTGCATTCTATTCATCCTACGGAAAAATGAGATAAAGGCACAGTACTACAAAGGCTTATAACGGTCAGTAGTTATTAGGGTTGGTGTCATATGTTCACCGCCGCATCACTCAGACATATTTTAGTTTATCCCCTTATTTAAGCTAATAGCCCCTCAGATTTTTATCAAAAGTCACTTGGTCTTTTTTACTGACCGCAGAAATCGAGTAATCACTTTGCACAAAATCACACCGCCCCAAGCTGTATTTAAAGACACTGTTTTAATGCTTGGTTCTTCGAGATTATAGCGCCAATTAACGCACTATCAACAGACATAAGGGTGCAGGCTTTTAGCCTGCCGAGTGTGGTAAATTTATTTTCCATTCGTAAGGTTAAAGCCTTCGCCTTTCAGGCGAACAGATTTATCTCTTATAGGTGTCGAAAGTGGCAGAGTTTGGTGAGTCGCATGGTTTGTGAGTGTTGAGTTAATAAGGGCAACCACAAGGGATTGCCCGTACAGTTGTAGGGGTGCCCCTCGTGGGTACCCGCAAATTATAGTGATAAATGAGTTAGGTTGATTGTGAGGAGTGAAGTCGTCAGGTTACAAAGTAAATATAAATAGATAGGAAAACAGGGCTATTTGCCCTGTATCCCGGCGTTCAGTCGCCAAGCTCTTTAGCTGATGGTTGTTTAGTTTTTATAGAAAAGTCATTGCTTGCTGAAAATAAGCTCAAAAATGAAACCTAAAATAAGCTACAAGCAATTGATTTATCTATTTACCCCTAAATTGAGCGTTGCTGTTACGTACCAGCGGTTAAGTATAAAACTATTGGAATTGGTATAATCATATTTATCTTGAGATAAAAAAATTAAGCACTAAATGAGGAATTATGGAAACTGTTTTATTAAATTCTGATGGCAATCTTTTAAATTATTCCAATATTGAGATATTAATTAATATCAATGTTGCCATTGTTGTCGGAATCATCCTTTCTGTTGTTTATCGGGCAACACATAAGGGCTTATCTTATTCTCAATCATTTGCACAGACTTTGGTTTTTGTTACTT
>DAOUSK010000131.1 GCA_030627265.1 Methylococcaceae bacterium | reverse complement strand
GCACTTCAACTTGCACACGAAAACGAATGAGACCATATTCACTAAAAATAGGGCGTAACGCTTCGACTTTGCTTGCGTAGCGGCCGTCAATAGGGGAAATAGCGGTAAGAGAGAAGTTCGACATAGTTTTTAATTTTTTAATAAATAAACAAGAATAATTTTTCAATTCAAGCATTTTAGCAAAATATAGGTATTTAAGGGTTAAAAATAGTGGATTATCAAGCTTGGCTGAGAGCTTGTGTTAATCATGTGTTTTAACTTATGATTCTATACACTCATGGCGTCAATTTCACTTTGAAATCAAATAAGTCGTGATCCAAATTAATGTTTATTGTATACCTGGGGATGAAAAATGATTTATACAGCACCGAACCAAGCAGAGAGCAAAGTCGACTTTAAGGCGCGTTATGGCAACTTTATTGGCGGTGAGTGGATTGCGCCTGTAAAGGGACAATATTTTGATAATTTAAGCCCTGTGAATGGGCAAAACTTTTGCGAAATTCCACGGTCTAGCACTGAAGATATAGAGCTAGCTTTAGATGCAGCGCACCAAGCGAAAGAGGCTTGGGGTAAAAAATCAGTAACAGAGCGATCCAATATTTTATTAAAAATTGCGGATCGTATGGAAGCCAATTTAGAAAAATTAGCGGTGGCTGAAACCTGGGATAACGGTAAAGCAGTACGTGAAACTTTAGCTGCTGATGTGCCATTGGCGGTGGATCACTTTCGATATTTTGCCGGTTGTATTCGTGCGCAAGAAGGCTCAATTGGTGAAATAGATAATAATACCGTGGCCTATCATTTTCATGAGCCTCTAGGGGTTGTTGGGCAAATTATTCCGTGGAATTTCCCTTTATTAATGGCGTGCTGGAAATTAGCGCCCGCATTAGCCGCAGGTAACTGTGTGGTTATGAAGCCCGCTGAACAAACCCCGGTTTCTATCTTGATATTGATGGAAGTGATAGCTGATTTATTACCGGCTGGGGTCATTAATATAGTGAATGGTTTTGGTAAAGAGGCAGGGGAGGCTTTAGCAACCAGTACGCGTATCGCTAAAATTGCTTTTACAGGGTCTACACCTGTTGGGTCGCATATCTTAAAATGTGCTGCTGATAATATTATTCCGTCTACTGTAGAGCTTGGCGGTAAATCACCGAATGTCTTTTTTGCTGATGTTTTAGATCAAGAAGATGAGTTTGTTAGCAAAGCCGTTGAAGGTGCAGTTTTAGCCTTTTTTAATCAGGGCGAAGTGTGTACCTGTCCATCACGATTATTGGTTCAAGAATCTATGTATGATGTGTTTATTGCGAAAGTGCTTGAACGCGCAAGTCAGATTAAACGCGGCAACCCACTTGATACAGAAACCATGGTCGGCGCGCAAGCTTCAAAACAGCAATTCGATAAAATTATGGATTATGTTGAAATTGGTAAAAATGAAGGTGCTGAGGTTTTAATCGGCGGGAAAGTTGAATCTTTAGAGGGAGAATTTGGCACGGGGTATTATATTCAGCCGACCGTGATGAAAGGCCATAATAAAATGCGTATCTTTCAGGAAGAAATTTTTGGCCCTGTCATTTCAGTAACGACGTTTAAAGACGAAGCGGAAGCTTTAGAAATTGCCAACGATACCGAATTTGGTTTAGGGGCAGGCGTATGGACTCGCGATATGAACCTTGCTTATCGCATGGGTCGTGGTATTCAAGCCGGGCGTGTTTGGACAAACTGTTACCATCATTATCCTGCACATGCCGCGTTTGGTGGTTATAAAAAATCAGGTGTAGGGCGTGAAACACATAAAATGATGTTAGATCATTACCAGCAAACCAAAAATATGTTGGTGAGTTATGATATTAATCCTCTAGGATTTTTCTAGCGCTAATTTTAAATTTTTTCACGCTTTATTACGCAGTTGCTTTTAAGTAAGTGACTTGCGTAATAGGGCTGTCATTACATTTCACTTTATTTTGAGTCTTTATGAGCAGTCATCATACCTACGAGAACAAAACCTATCCTGTTAAGCCTGAGATTGCTAAAAAAGCACATATCAATAATGAGCAATACCTCGCGCTTTATCAACAATCAATCGAGCAACCCGAAATCTTTTGGGCAGAACAAGCGACGCAGTTTTTAGATTGGCAAAAACCGTGGGATTCTGTGCTGGAATATGATTATCCAAAAGGTGAAATTAGCTGGTTTTCAGGTGGGAAACTCAATGTCAGTGTAAATTGTATTGATCGACATTTAGCAGAACGCGCTGAACAAACCGCATTAATTTGGGAAGGGGATGACCCGAGCCAAGATAAGAAAATGACTTATCGCGAGTTACACCAACAAGTCTGCCAGTTTGCTAATGTATTAAAGGCGCAAGGTGTGAAAAAAGGTGATCGTGTATGTATTTATTTACCGATGATCATGGAAGCTTCGGTGGTTATTTTAGCCTGTACGCGGATTGGTGCGGTGCACTCGATTGTATTTGGTGGATTTTCGGCCGAGGCTTTAAAAGACAGAATTAATGATTCAGATTGCAAAGTAGTTATTTGTGCTGATGAAGGTTTCCGTGGTGGTAAAAGTATCCCCATTAAAGCAACAGTTGATAAAGCCTTAGCCTCAACACCTTGCATAGAAAAATCCATTGTTATCAAAAATACTGGGAAGTCAGTCGCATGGGATGAATCACGAGATATTGATTACCATCAAGCGATGGCGAATGCATCGACCGAGTGCGAACCGGAATGGATGGATGCAGAAGATCCGTTGTTTATACTTTATACATCAGGCTCTACTGGCAAGCCGAAAGGCTTATTGCATACGACCGGCGGGTATTTGTTATATGCAGCCATGACTTTTAAATATATTTTTGATTATCAAGAGAATGATGTTTATTGGTGTACGGCTGATATAGGCTGGATTACAGGGCACTCTTATGTGTTATATGGCCCACTGTGTAATGGTGCAACAACCTTGTTATTTGAAGGCGTACCGACCTATCCTGATGCCAGTCGTTTTTGGCAAGTGGTTGATAAGCATCAAGTGAATATCTTTTATACTGCACCAACAGCAATTCGTGCCTTAATGGCTTTAGGTGATGATTTTGTACATACAACGGAGCGCAGTAGTTTAAGAGTACTGGGTTCTGTTGGTGAACCCATCAATCCTGAAGCGTGGGAATGGTATTACGAAGTGATTGGCAAAGAAAATTGTCCGATTGTCGATACGTGGTGGCAAACAGAAACCGGTGGGATTTTAATCACCCCTTTAATTGGCGCGACGGATTTAAAACCTAGCTCAGCAACGCGTCCATTTTTTGGCGTGAGACCGGCTATTTTAGATAATGAAGGTCAGCGTATTGAAAATGGCGATGAAGGCGTTTTGGTGATGGAATATCCATGGCCAGGTCAAGCGCGATCTATCTATGGTGATCATCAGCGATTTATTGATACCTATTTTAAAAATTATCCTGGTTATTATTTTTCGGGTGATGGCGCGCGCTGTGATGACAATGGATACTACTGGATAACAGGGCGCGTTGATGATGTGATTAATGTGTCAGGGCATCGTATGGGAACGGCAGAAGTGGAATCGGCATTAGATGAACATCCTTTAGTAGCGGAATCTGCAGTAGTGGGTTATCCGCACGATATTAAAGGACAGGGTATTTATGCTTATGTAACGCTCCATGTCGGTACAGAAGGGTCGGATACATTGCGTAAAGAATTGGTTGATTTAGTGCGCTCAGAAATTGGCCCGATTGCGAGCCCCGATTTAATTCAGTGGTCAGCTAATCTCCCTAAAACGCGCTCGGGTAAAATTATGCGCCGCATATTGCGTAAAGTAGCGGCTAATGAAATTGATAGCTTGGGTGATACGTCTACGCTCGCTGATTCGAGTGTGGTCGAGAGTATTATTGCGAATCGGTTGAATAAATAGGGCTGTGTTTGAAAAGCTTGTTCCCATATTGGTATCTATGTATACTTCAATGGATGCGAGTAATATCTAAAAGAACACTCAGAGAATTTTGGGAATCGTCTCCTCAATATGTAGACTCTAAATCTTCTTTAGAAGTTTGGCATGGCGAAATATTGAGAGCTACATGGAAAACACCACAGGAAATAAAGGCGCAGTTTCGTTCAGCAAGTATTTTGAAAAATAATCGCGTTGTATTTAATATTTCAGGCAATAAATATCGACTAATTGTGTCTATTGATTATGGTCGTCAGGCTTGTTTTATTCGGTTTATTGGTACGCATAAGCAATATGATGAAATTAATGCAGAGGTAGTATGATGGAAATTCAACCGATTAAGACAGAGCAAGATTACAATCAAGCTATTGCAGAAATTGAGAAATGTTGGGGAGCAAATGAAGGGACTGAAGCAGGTAATAAATTAGATATTCTTTTAGTCTTAGTAGATGATTACGAGAGCATACATTACCCCATTCTCCCGCCTGATCCAATTGAAGCGATTAAATTTAGAATGGAACAAATGAATCTTTCTAGGAAGGATTTAGAGCCTTATATTGGTGGTCGTGGAAGAGTTTCAGAAGTTTTAAATTACCAAAGAGGATTGTCTTTGAATATGATACGAAAATTACATTCAAAATTATCTATTCCGTTAGAGAACCTTATTAGTGAAGCAAGAAATGCATAATCAAAAAATTCAGCTGGCGGCTGTTAGTACAGTCTGTTTTCAACAGTATCAAGTATGGTTATTAGGGTGAATAAAGTGAAAATTATTGGCGGAGAATGGCGCGGTAGAAATATAAGTTTTCCCGATATCGAAGGTTTACGTCCAACGCCAGTACGAGTGCGTGAAACGTTATTTAACTGGTTGCAATACGATATCTTAGGGAGTCGTTGTTTAGATTTATATTCAGGCAGTGGTGCGTTAGGTTTTGAAGCGGCATCGCGGGGTGCAAAAGAAGTTGTGCTAGTTGAAAATAATGCACAAGTTTGTCGGCAATTAAAAGCCAATACGGAAATGCTTTCGGCTGCTATGATTAAGGTAGTGCAAAGTGATGTTTTTCGCCATTTGTCGGGCGATGCACAAGCCTTTGATGTGGTCTTTTTAGATCCGCCATTTGGCAAAGGTTTAGCGCTACAAACCTTGCAATGGTTAGAGGACAAAGATTGGTTAGCAAGTGGTGCAAAGGTTTATTTAGAAGTTGAAAAAACATTGGATTTAGATGAGCTACCGAGCCATTGGAACTTGCTAAAAAGTAAGCGAGCGGGTGCTGTAAGTTATTATTTATTTACACGTGAGTAATAAGGCTTAAGTTTAAATTCCGATGTTACGCAGGACTTTAGCTTGTTTTTGAAAGGGTGTATTAAAGGTCTTGTTTCAGTATTTGGGGCGAAGGCTTTAG
>DAOUSK010000170.1 GCA_030627265.1 Methylococcaceae bacterium | reverse complement strand
TGCTCTTCTTGAGAGAAATCCACTTGATAGTTATCAAAATATTCGCTGATTTTATTTAGGTTAATCTGTTTTATTCCACTGCCTTCAACGCCAAGTGCATCATAATGAAACACGCCACTTTGTTGAAAAAGTCGCATCAACTCAGATTGTGTGGCGACTCGGTTAGTCGATCCAATACGAATTAAAAACTGATGATTTAAGGTTTGATAAGGTTTATCTTTTCCTTTGGGAATGCTAACAACAATAATTTTTTTATTGTCGTAAGTTAAGCTATCGGTTATTACATCTAAAGCAGGGATAATATTATTACGTGCGATATTAGAAAAATACTCCTCATAGTTTTTATCGTCTTGCACACCTTTAACGCTGCCATCATCCGATATGCCTATCAATAAATGCCCACCTTGGGTATTAGCAAAAGCCACTATTTCTTTGGCTATGCTATCAGGTCTAACGCATGTTTCCTTAAACTCAATCGAGGAATTTTCACCCTGCTGTAATAAATCAATTATATTCATAATTTCTCGGAGTTTGGTGTGTTATACCCAAACTACATTAAGGTGCAGAAAATTCATTTCCCGTCACTCTCGCATGCTACCCAGTCAAGCGCGAGCACAAGCTTTAGCGGAAGTCTCGTGCTTTAAGCAGATCCCCGCTAAAAGCATGCGGGGATGACGGTTGAAAAAAAACTGCATATTCAAGTGTGATGGGTATAGTTAGACGGCGAAAATAAAATCAAAGGGGTTAGAGTCAATGCCAATAAGTTAAACGTAATAACTTGATTTATAAAGATAAAATAGACACCGAACTCTGTAAGCGCTTGATTCTATCAGGAGAACTCCAAAGAATCTCTGTTTTTTCTTTAACAATACCCCGTGCGCTGATTTCATTATGTTACGCAAGTAGCATAACCTATTCCTGCAATCGCTATTTTTAATTTCTTGGTTAAACAAACATATCGGCTAGTTTTAGCACAGTGACTATTAGCGCTATCATCCCGATTGACCAGCGCATGTTGGTGTTAATCGCTTGGCTAATTTTAAGCTCTATGTTTTTTTCAAAGGTATCAAAGCGTGCATTAACGCGTGTTTCTGATAATTTAAATTCGTTTTTTAAATCTGAAAAATCCCCTCTTAAACCTATAAACTCGCCTTTTAAACCTGAAAATTCACCTTTTAAACCCGAAAAATCATCTTTTAAACTGGCCACATCGGCGGTTACTTCGTTAAGCTTTAAATCTAGATGATTAATATGGTTATATTGAGATTTAAGCAAGAGAGTGTTGATGTCTTCTTGATCGAGTCCTTCACCACGGCTAAATTTTTCTTCTATGCTTTTAATTCGAGGGCTAATCATTTCAATCAGCATATCGTCTACTTTGGTTTTATCCATGACTTTTTTAATTTTTAATTTTTCAGAATCAAAAGGGGTAAACTCGATTGACTTCCTTCTTTTAGCCTGCCATTCTTAATATGCCGACAACTAATCCGCCCATAGCAATCAATACACCAAAGCTCCAACGCATTTGTAATTTTATTTCTTGATGTATATCCATAATGGCTTTACTTTGCAGTTCAAATTGCTTGTCAATTTTTTCGAGGCGTTTATCTACTAGTTCAAAACGCTTTTCTACTTGCTCAAAACGCCTGTCAGATTCATCTCGAATTTGCTCTAATTGCTTGTCAACTTGTTCAAAGCGCTTTTCTACTTGTTCAAAACGTTTTTCTACTTGCTCAAAACGCCTGTCAGATTCATCTCGCATTTGCTCTAATTGCTTGTCAACCTGCTCAAAGCGTTTATCCATTTGTGCAAAACCAGCTAACATTAATTCACGCTGATGCTTTAATTCCTCCTCTACCCGAGTCGTTCTTTCTCGCAACTCTAATTCGTAGCGAACATTTGCATTACCTACCTCAGGCGTTGCTTGAATTGATTTTATGATTAATGCTTGTATTTGTTCTATATCTTCTTGGGCAAGTGCCATAATTTCGGGTTCCTTTTAATCAATAGTAAAATTCTGGGTTACGTTTGCCGCACTACGCTTGCAAATCTAACCCAGCCTACGTCATAACTCTTTGTTTACTATAATATAACACTAGCTGAGTGTATATTATGCTTTGGAGAGATACAACCCCGTACGAAGCTTGCGCAATACGGGCTACGATATACTCGCCTTTACATAATTAAGGTTCCAATACAGGTTTATGTATTACTTTTAACCAACGCATCAGCAACCATGAGTGCTGCAATAACTGAAAATACCCTGTAAATACCAATAAATATCCCACTCCCATTATCCATTCTGGAACTTGATAATAGTTAGCGACCAATCCTATCGAAGCTAATATACTGGAAATTATTACAATAATAACAAGGGATTGTCGCGCCGAATAACCAGCTCTTAGAAAAATATGGTGCAAATGTTCTCTATCCGGTAAAAAAGGAGATTGGCCTTTTTTAATTCTCCGGATCATTATGCAAACGGTATCCATCACAGGAATCGCTAATACCCAAAGGCAAGCTATCGGGCTGATAGTTTTTAAACCACTACTTTCTTGGCAAAAAATAATTGCAAAATAAGAGATCGTAAAGCCTATCAGCATACTTCCTGCATCGCCCATAAACACTTTGTTTTTAGCAAATAAATTAATCAACAAGAAAGCGCATAAACTGGCTATTAATAAAAGCAGCATTTTATATTCTAAAATATCCGCAGGTACGCCTGCAGCAAAGAAAAACCCAAGCAAGGTCACTAGAGCGAGCGAGGCAGAAAGCCCATCAATTCCATCCATCATATTAAACGCATTAATATTGCCAATAACCGCAAATACCGTAAAAGGAATAGCAAACCAAGCTAATTGCAAATCCTCTATTCCAAAAACATGCCCGACTGAGTTTAACTGGACTTCAGAATAATAAACTACCACCAATACGGCAATCGATTGAAACGCGAAGCGAATTTTAAAACTTAAGCCATGGCAGTCATCTAAAAAACCTAGAACAATAATAATTAATAAGCTTGCCAAAAAGGGTAATAAAGTGGGGGTAAACAGGTCCAATACAAACATACAAATAATGAAATTAATAAAAATGGCCAAGCCACCCACCAAGGGCACTGCACCTTCATGACATTTTCGTACGCATGGCCTATCCAACAGGTCTATTTTAATAGCCAGTGGGTATAGTCCTTTTATCAGTACTATCGTAAGTAAAAATGAAATTACAAATATAATCATTGCTAATATAAGGCCCTTATGTCTTTTGATTTTAAGTCATTTACATTAGGCCTAGTATACCGTAATTATTCTAGCGGATTATCGATTACCTTTAACTTTCATGAACAACATCACCATTATTATTATTATTATTATTATTATTATTATTATTACCTACCCTACAGCCCTTCCCAAGCCTCAAACAACCCTTTGGTTTCAACCCCGACCATTCCTAACACTCGCCCTACTCCTTCATCCACCATCGCCGCAATCGAATTCGCTTTATTGTAAAACGCAGGCATTGGCGGAAAGATAATAGCGCCCATTTCTGTGGCGCTGGCCATATTACGAATATGCGCTAAATTTAAAGGCGTCTCGCGCGGCAT
>DAOUSK010000042.1 GCA_030627265.1 Methylococcaceae bacterium | reverse complement strand
TTGAAATTACATCATTAAGTAATGCAACCGTATCCAATGAAATAGATGCCGAAGTATCTGGTGTTTTATTGATTGATGAGGGGGAAGATGGGCTATTTAGTCTTGATTTTAGCGGCACAGTACCTGATGGCTTGAAAACAGCTGGTGGTGAAGATGTATCTTATGTAAAACAAGCAGATGGTAGCCTTAAAGCGGTTGATGCTTCTGGGGATGATGTGTTCCTTTTGAGTTCTGATGGTAATGGGTATACCTTAACGTTTGACCAGGTTCTTCAAACACCAGTAATTAATACTACAATTTCTCTAAGTGGTAGTAGTGTTGTTGCTGGAAGTCCTGTCGATTCTGTAACACAAGTTACCCAAAATGGTGTTGTTATCAATTTTTCAGCAAATGATACTAGTGATGCTACAGGTATTGATGAAGGTTCAGCATTAGGTATCGATACAATTAATGCTTCTACTGATGGCTATGGAGTTAATAACGGGCTTGTTAATGAAGAATTTTCAGAGGTTGCAATTATTGCATTAGATGATGCTAATGCGACTTTTAGTAATATGAGTGTAACCGTTGGTAATTTTACTGGGAATACAAACTCTGGTGATGTTGATGTATTCAACTATCAATTGTATCTTGATGGTGCGACGGTAGGTGGAGTTGTTCAGGTTGAAGCGACAGAAAAGGCTGATAGTGCTAACACGACCATAGATATTGAGGGTAGTGGGTTTGATGAAATAAGGGTATCTGCAACCAATTTAGGCGATCAAAGTGGCGCTTATAAAATTATTTCAGTTGATTCAGATGTTACTACATCATCTGTAACTGATCTCGATCTCGGTTTTGATGTTAATGTTACCGATGGTGATGGCGATGTTCATGGTGGAGATTTCCATGTTGTAGTTGATACTAATGCTGATTCTGTCTTTTCAAGCGTGGCTGATGTAAGTTTAGATACTTTAATTGTGGATTCTTTAGATGAAGGATCATGATCTAGCAATTATATAATTACGTCTTCGTTTTTGGCTGCGAGTTTAAGGCGGGATACGTTTATGGGGAGCATACCCCCTAAACGTGCTCGCCCTTAAGTTCGTAGCCATTTTTATATAGTTTTTTTTAATGGCCTTTCTTTTCTATAAATGAAAAAAATCTTTGTTTCTATTGCTAGTTACCGTGACCCAGAGTGTCAGTGGACGGTTAAAGAATTATTTGCCAAAGCAAAACAGCCTGAACGAATCTTTGTTGGGATCTGTTGGCAATTTATAGCTTCTGAGGATCAGGACTACTTTGCAATTGAAACTCGACCTGAACAAGTTAGGCGGATTGATTTTGACGCCCTAGAAAGCAAAGGTGTCTGCTGGGCAAAAGTTCAGGCAATGATTTTAGAGACTGTAAATAATTCTGTGTAACTGCCATTTTTAAATATTGATAGTCATATGCGATTCTCTCAATACTGGGATGAGCAAATGATAGCGATGTTGGAAAAAATCCGTTTTATCGACGTACCCAGCGGCATATACACCTCCTAGTAACTTAACTTCCTCTACACCTCAATTGGTTGTTAAAGAATTTAATGAAAGCTCAAAGGTTTTGCATTTGCGATTCTATAAAAGGGAATTGTCTGAGCCTAAACGTAATGCTTTTGTTGCTGGTGGCTTTATTTTTGCTTCAGCAGAATTATTTCAACAAATACCGTGGGATCCTAATATTTATTTTTATGGCGAGGAAATAACCTTTGCATTACGTGCTTGGAGCCATGGATGGGATATTTACACCCCCCATATTTGCTTGATTTATCATTATTATTCACGTCAAGAAGCGGTAAAGCATTCAAGTGACCATAAGCAATGGCATGAATTAGCTCAGAAATCGAATAAACGTGTTTGGCATCTAGTCGGTACTGAACTATCTAGCGATGTAGATATCGAGCCTCAATTTCAGTTAGGAGTAGAGCGCGACTTGAAATCATATCAAGTTTTTTCTGGAGTTAACTTTGAAACTCTAAACATTAACACTAAAGCGAGTAATGGTGACGTTGTAATGGTCAAAAAATAAACGCAGGAGAATCAAAGGGGGTAGGCTAACCTTGTGAATTTCTAGTGCTGTCGGCTTATTAAGCCAAATAACCATAGATGTTGATGGAGGTACTTTTCTAGTCAAGAGTAGTAGAAAAGGAGTCAGATAAGCTCTATTAGCGTTTAAAAACCAAGGCCTGGTACTTTGTATCGGGTTTTTTTGTATTTGTTAGAGCGAAAAGTAGGGCGTAGGGAATCAATCGAATATAATTAATGAAAATCACAAATAACTATTTTTATATTAAATTTTAATAACAAAGGAAAATAAGATAATGTCACTTTCCAAACAGCTATTAATTCTCATCTCCGCTTTGTTTTTAATGATATTCAGCGTTAATTTTGTGCTGAGTTTTAATAATATAAAAAGCTACTTAGAAGGTGAAGCCGCTGTCCATGCTCAGGATACGGCAACATCCTTAGGGGTGTCTTTAAGTCCTTATATGGTTGATGTCACTGACCCTACAATAGAAACAACCATGAATGCTATTTTTGATATGGGATATTATCAAGAAATTACGCTAGTTGATGTAGAAGACAAGCCGTTAGTGACATTAAAAAATAATCAATTAGTTGAAGGCGTACCCGCTTGGTTTATTAGTGCAATTTCTATGCAAAGTGCTGTGGCGAATAGTGAGATTAGTTCAGGCTGGAGTATTGCAGGAACGGTGACTGTTACCCTAAACCCTGGCTATGCTTATTTGAAGCTTTATGAGCAAGCATTAAGTAGTTTTTATTATTCATTAGGGGCATTTGTTTTTTCAATTACACTCTTGTTATTAGTGCTGCGAGTTACCTTATCATCCTTAAAAAAGATTGATCAAATGGCATTAAGGATTGCCGCTGGTAAGTTTGAAAAAATTGATAGCTTGCCTTGGACAACAGAAGTGCGGAATGTAACCACTTCTATGAATATTATGTCTGCAAAAATTGAAGGGGTGGTTAGCGGTTTAAATAATAAGTTAAATGGCATAGGTAAAAAACTTCAGCAAGATGATTTAACGGGCTTAAGTAAGAAAAATAGTTTTGAAATTGAAATGAAAAAGCTATTTATTTCTGATTCAGAGGTTGATGCTTTTGTCTTCTTAATTAAAATTGATGCGCTTGCGAGTTTAGTTAAAGAGTTGGGGAGTGATGCGATTGATCTTTTCATCAAGGATTTTGCCAAAGTATTAAGTGATTTGGCTGAGCAAGAAACGACGGGCTATATTTCTGTGTATCGTTTTGTTGGGTCAGAGTTCTGTTTATTAATTCAATATGTTAATCAAGAAAAAGCAGAGGAAATAGCTAAGCTTCTTAGTGAAGCTTTTACTGAAGTTGCTGAAAAATACAATAAAAAGGATATTGTACATATTGGTGTTGCGCAATATGACCCTCTGGGAACAACCTCTAGCATTCTGTTGGCTGCAAATGAGGCTTATGAGCAAGCGCAATTAATTGGTTCTAATAGCTACTATATTCGTAAAGGGGTTAATAGAGCAAAAGACATTGCGGAATGGAAAACACTGGTTTTTGAAGTGATTGATCAAAAATCATATTCTGTTTCTTATGTGGGAGAAGTCGGTAGCTTTAAGTCTGGAGAGTTATTGATGTCTGATGCTTTTATGCAAGCATTAGATGCTAATGGTAATGCAATTTCAATTGGTACCTTTATTTCAATTGCAGAAAAGTTTTCTAAAATTGTTGACTTAGATAAAGGCGTTATCTCTGAAGTTGTGGAACACATTAAGGCTGAAAAGATAGCTTATAAGATCGCAATTAGCTTATCAGCGAGAACCTTAAAAAATAGTGACTTTAGGGTTTGGTTATCAAGTCTGATGAAAAAAAATCATGCTATTTCTCAGCAGTTAGTCTTTAGTATTTCATCTTATGCGGTTGCAAAAGAAGTGGAGGTTTATAAGGAATTTATTGAGTTTATTCATTCGTTGAATGGACAGGTCATGATTAAGCGCTTTGAAACGCAATCTATGTCACCCGAGGTAGCAAAAGAATTAAAACCTAACTATATTCGTTTAGCGCGTGATTTAGGTGATGGCGTAGCAAAAGAGGAAGGGAAGCAGGTGTTTATTGAAGCAATGCAGGGTATTGGAGAATTGCTCGATATTGGTATTTTGGCTGAAAATGTAAAAGCTGAAGAGGATTTTGAATGTATTAAAAAAATAGGTATTGTCGGTGCAAGTCGCTAATAGGTATTAAGCAATGCGTACCCCCTGGAGAAATAAAAAAATAAGTCAAAAGCTTACTTTTTTATTCATTATTTTTACGACTTTTACTGTTTCTGCACAATTTGAGATTAGTTCAATTTTGCTTAATAAAATTCAGCAAAAGTTTGGTGTAGAGGCTGTTAATCGTATAGAGCAGTGGAAAAATTTAATGCGGACAGGAAAAAACTTACCAGAAAAAGAAAAGCTAGAGCGGGTCAATCAGTTTTTTAATCAGCGTATTGAGTTTGTTGATGATATTTATTTGTGGGGCGTCAAAGATTATTGGGCAACTCCATTAGAGTTTTTATCAAGAGGGGCGGGGGATTGTGAGGATTATTCAATTGCTAAATATTTTACTTTGAAGGAATTAGGTGTTTCAGAAAAAAAGATGAGAATTACCTATGTTAAAGCTTTGAAGTTACGCCAAGCACATATGGTTTTAACTTATTTTGAGACGCCGCGGTCAGTGCCTTTGGTTTTAGATAACCTAATTCCAACGATTAAGCCTGCAACACAGCGTAAAGATTTATTACCCGTTTATAGTTTTAATGGTTCGGGTTTATGGCTAGCAAAATCAAGAGGCAGTGGTAAAAAAGTGGGCAGCTCAAGTCGCTTAAATATGTGGGGAGAGCTTAAAGCAAGGATGTTGAGTAATGAGTTGTAATACCAAACTCAATAAATAATAACCCTAAAAACAAGTTTCGTAGGTTGTGGCTGAGCTTGCGAAGCCCAACAATCAATGGCTTATCTAGCCTCGGGTGCTGGGCTTCATGCTTCAGCCTAACCTACGTAAACCAACCCCAATAATTTCATGATTGAACTGAGATTTTAAAAAACCATGGTACAAGGTAGTTAAACCTGACACATAAGTTTATTGGGCTGATTCTTTTTCTACTTCTTCTTTTTCATCTAATGCACGGTTTGTTAGGGTCGACATGCATTCTAGATAGCTTTTAGAATAATTCATATGTGCTTCTGCTAAGCCTTTCGCAGAGCCAAAGCTTTCTCGTAATTCATTGAGCACTTCAGCTGGTTTTTTTGAAGTTTTTAATGAGATCATTTTAGTATAACCTTCATAAGCTTCTGCTCTTCTCGGCTCAAAAGGGAGTGTCCCTGGCATCTTTTTAGACGACAAATCAACAATACAGTCGGCAATAGTTGCTGGGTCTATGTGATAGCTGCGGACATCTTCATCATTACTGGCTAAGTTTAAGATGGTTTGGTGGTACTCTTCTTTTTCCGAGCAGGCGGCTAAGGTTAAAACTGAAAGGCTGATAAGGGCTAATTTTTTCATAGATTTATTTATTATTTTTAAGTGATTCTATTTCAAGCATTGCATTTTTGATCCATGCTTCTGCTTCATGATTAATTTCTTTGCTTTTACGACCTTCAGCGGTAATTACTGGGCCAATTTTTAATTGAATAATGCCAGCTTGTTTTAAAAAGCTGTTGCGAGGCCAGAATTCACCTGCATTGTGTGCAATAGGGATGATAGGGTAGCCTGTTCTCTGGGCAAGTAAGCTACCACTTGCGCTGAACTTTCCTTCTTCGCCGGGTGCCATTCGTGTTCCTTCTGGATAGATAACTACCCAGAAACCTTCTTTTAGGCGTAAAGCGCCTTTTTTTAATAATTGCGATAAGGCTTGTTTCGGGCTAGATCGGTCTATAGCAATAGGTTTTAAGGTTGCCATCGCCCAGCCCCAGAAAGGCAGCCATAATAAAGACTTTTTTAGTAAAACACTTTGTGGGGGAAGTAACGCCATTAAAGCAATGGTTTCCCAAGCAGATTGATGCTTACATAAAACGATGGCATTTTTAACGCTGCTTAAATTTTCTAGGCCAGTGACTTGATAACTTAAACCACAAATAACTTGGCTCGCAGCTAAAACAAATTGCCCCCAAAGCGCAGCTAATTTAAAGTGAATGCGAGAGGGAAAGACTGAAAAAAGGATCATTAATACGGCAAAAAAGAGCGTGCTTATTAATACCACAAGCATTAATAAGGCGGACCTTAAATGCGTTAAAAATGATTTATCTGGATAAGATGAAGTCGCTTGCATCATATAAGGTCTCAAAAATAGGAATATCTAAATCAGGGTTGTTGGTTAAAGTTTTTTCGCCATTGCCTGTTTTAACTAGCAGTGGTTTTGCATTGGCAGCAAACCCTGCTTGTAAGTCGCGTAAGCTATCACCGATAAAATAACAATGACTTAAGTCAGCATTATAGTCCTGTGCAAATTGTAATAACATGCCAGCTTTAGGTTTGCGGCAGTTACATTCGGCTGTTGGCAAATGAGGGCAGTAATAAATATGGCTGATTTTACCGCCAGCTTCCGAGACTAATTGCTGCATCTTTAAGTGAATAGCGGTTAAATCCGCATCGCTATAGTAACCGCGCCCGACACCTGATTGATTGGTGATAACAATAATTTTATAGCCCGCTTGGTGTAGGCGAGCGATGGCTTTTAAGCTATTGGGGATGGGCTGCCATTCGGCGGATGATTTTATAAAATCATCCGAATCAATATTAATGACACCATCGCGGTCTAATAAAACGAATTTATCAGGCATTAGCTTTGTAGCTTAGAGATATCCGCAATTTGTAAAAATAAATTGCCCAGTTTATTAAGTAAAGCTAAGCGGTTTGCGCGTAACTCTAAGTCATCACACATCACCATGACATCATCAAAAAAGGTGTCAACTTCTGTGCGTAAGCTCGCTAAGCGGTTTAGTGCTGCAGGATAGTTATTCTCTTTTAATAGCGGTGCGATTTCTTGCTCAGCTTGTTCAGCAGAAGCTAATAGCGTAATTTCAGCAGCTTCAACTAAGTCGCCTATTTTTTCAGCCGCTTTATTATCTGATTTTTTTAGGATATTGCTAATACGCTTATTAGCTGCCGCAAGGCTGGCTGCTTCGGGTAATGATCTAAAGCTTTGAACTGCTTGCAGACGGCATAAAAAATCATAAGGCTCTTCAGGTTTGACTGATAATACCGCATCAAATTCATCGGCTGTAAAACCTTGCTCTAAACAATAACCTTTTAAGCGCTCATAAATAAAAGTAATCACTGATTCGCGTGTTTTTTCTAGATTAAATTCATGGCTGAACTGCTGTAATGCAAAATCAAGGCACTCAATAATATTTAGCGGTAATTTATTCTCAATAATGGTGCGTAAAATACCTAAAGCCGCACGTCTTAAAGCGTAAGGATCTTTATCGCCTGTAGGTATTAAGCCGGCACTAAAAATACCGGCTAAAGTATCAAACTTTTCTGCAATCGCTAATGCTTGCCCTGTTGGGGTCGTTGCTGTCGAGCTGCCTGATTGTTTAGGCCAGTACTGTTCTTCTATCGCACTAGCGACGTCTGGGTTTTCGCCATCTGCTAAAGCATAATAGCGCCCCATTAGCCCTTGTAAGCTACCAAACTCTTCCACCATATTGGTGACTAAATCTGTTTTTGCTAATTTAGCGGCACGTGCTGCTAAATCGCTGTCGGCTTGAATTTTTTTAGCAATAAATTCAGCTAATAAACCAACACGTTGTGATTTATCGGCTAAGCTGCCCAATTTTTTCTGGAAAACAATTTTTTCTAGCTGTGGCTGGAGCGCTTCTAGCATTTGTTTGCGATCTTGATTCCAGAAAAATTCTGCATCTGCTAAGCGTGGCATGATAACGCGCTCATTCCCGTGCTGGATAGAGTCGGGGTTACTGCTTTCAATATTACTAAAGGTAATAAAGTGCGGCAGTAGGCCACCTTTTGCATTTTTAACCGGGAAGTATTTTTGGTTGATTTGCATCGTGGTAATTAAAACTTCCACGGGCAAGGCTAAAAAGCGCGCATCGAAATTCCCTGTGATAGGAACAGGGAATTCATTTAAAGCGGCAATTTCTTCTAGTAAATCGTCTTCGATATGCGCTATTCCGCCAACGGCTTCAGCAGCTTTATTAGCTGCGTCAGAAATCATTGTTTGGCGTTGATTAAAGCTAGGAATGATCTTTGCTTTTGCCAATAAAGTCGCTTCATAAGTTTCTGGCGATTCTATGGTGATGGCTTCAGGCGCATGAAAGCGATGTCCGAAGGAGGTATTACCAGTTGTTAGGCCTAATATTTCGGTTTGGATAACAGATTGGCCATAAAGCAAGACAGCCCAATGGACAGGGCGTACAAATTCCGTATTGGAATTCCCCCAGCGCATGCGTTTTGCAATAGGTAGTTGTGTGATGCTTTTACGAATAATATCAGGAATTAGCTGGGTACTTGCTTTGCCTGGTATTTCTTGGGTAAAAGCCAGCCATTCACCTTTGTCTGTTTTTAAACGGCCTAGTTGTTCTACCGTTGTGTTGCAACTTCTAGCAAAGCCTTGGCAGGCTTTAGAAGGGTTGCCTTCCGCATCAAAGGCAGCTTGTACGGCTGGCCCGCGTTTTTCTACGCTTTTATCGGCTTGTGCGTCGGCTAAGTCTTTAATAAAAACCGCTAAACGACGAGGTGTTGCATAAGTGATGCATTCGCCAAAGCTTAATTCCGCTTCTTTTAGCCCTTGCTGAATACCTGAGGATAAGGCATTGCTAAGTTTGCGTAATGAAGCGGGGGGTAATTCTTCGCAGCCTAATTCAAATAATAAATGTTCCGTTGCGCTCATTAGGCTGCTCCTGTTTCTTTAACTAATGGAAAACCTAAGGATTCGCGGCAGGCATAATAGGTTTTTGCGACCGCTTTAGACATGTTTCTAACGCGTAAAATATAGCGTTGACGCTCGGTGACTGAAATCGCATGGCGGGCATCTAATAAATTAAAAATATGGGAGGCTTTTAAAACCATTTCATAAGCAGGCAGTGCGAGGTTTTTTTCAATTAATTTTGCTGATTCTGCTTCGTAAGTATCAAAGCTAGCAAATAAGAAATCAACATTCGCATGGTCAAAATTAAATTCTGACATTTCAACTTCGTTTTGGTGGAACACATCGCCATAGGTGACAACGTCGCCATCTTGACCTTTGGCCCAGACTAAATCATAGACGCTTTTAACACCTTGGATGTACATTGCGATACGCTCTAATCCGTAGGTTAACTCACCTGTTACAGGGCGACACTCTAACCCGCCAACTTGTTGAAAGTAGGTGAACTGAGAGACTTCCATGCCATTTAACCAGACTTCCCAGCCTAAACCCCAAGCACCTAAAGTTGGAGATTCCCAATTATCTTCTACAAAGCGAACGTCATGCTCTAGTAAGTCTAAACCGATATGGCGTAAAGAGTCTAAATAAAGCTCCTGAATATTATCAGGTGATGGCTTTAAAATCGTTTGGAATTGGTAGTAGTGTTGTAAGCGATTAGGGTTTTCGCCATAACGCCCATCGGTTGGCCTACGAGAAGGTTGCACAAAGGCAGCCTTCCAAGGTTCGGGCCCAATTGCGCGTAAAAATGTGGCAGGGTGGAAAGTACCTGCGCCCACTTCTAAATCTAAGGGCTGCAATAGAACGCAACCTTGGTCGGACCAATAATTTTGTAGGGCAAGGATAAGACCTTGAAAAGTAGATAAATCGTTATTTAAACTAGACACAATATAAAGCGTTTTTTAAGCCATAAAATGCGTGAGATTATACCTTAAAGCTGTACTTGAATTAATTATTTTAGTTTTCTTTGGCTTATTTTTTTGATAGCGTAATGCATTTATTTAGATGCTTTGAAGGATTAAAAATGTATGGCTATTGAAATCGAACGTAAATTTTTGCTGGTTAACGACAGTTGGCGCTCTGCCGTTTTTAAGTCGATTAATTATCGACAAGGTTATCTTAATAGTGATGCGAATAGCTCGGTAAGAGTTCGAGTGAGTGATGATACAGCGAAAATTAATATAAAAAGCGCGACTATTGGATCGCAGCGTAGTGAGTATGAATATGATATTCCTGCGGAAGATGCACATGAGCTGCTAAGTGCTTTGTGCCATCAACCGTTAGTTGAAAAGGTCAGGCACCTAGTGAGTATTGGCAAGCATACCTGGGAGATTGATGAATTCAGTGGGGACAATCAGGGCTTGATCGTTGCTGAAATTGAATTATCTGCGGTAGACGAAGACTTTATAAGGCCAGACTGGGTGGGCTTGGATGTGACCGAGGAGCTTCGTTATTACAATAACCAGCTTGCTAAGAACCCATACTCTAAATGGTAGTTTTATTTTAGATGAATGAATGATTTTTCCCCTTGATTTTCATTTTAAGGGATAATGCTCGGTTACTTACCTTATCATTTAGTTCTTTACGCGCATGAAACAAAAGTTAGAATCTCTCTTATTACTTGCTGTTAACACTCTAAAAGCAGAGGCTGTATTAGAAAGTGATCTAAGCCCTAAAATTTCGATTGAGCGCGCTCGCGATCAACAACATGGTGATTTTGCAACAAATTTGGCCATGATGCTGGCCAAATCTGCGAAAATGAATCCACGTCAATTGGCAGAAAAATTAATTGCAGCAATGCCTGAAGGTGATGCGGTTCTTAAAGTTGAAATCGCGGGGCCTGGCTTTATTAATTTTTTTATTGATCCTAATGCGCAATATCAAGTGATCACTCAGATCCATGAGCTAGGCGCTCAGTATGGCATCAGTGATATTGGTAAAGGTAAAAAAGTACAAGTTGAATTTGTTTCAGCAAATCCAACGGGGCCACTGCATGTTGGGCATGGGCGTGGCGCTGCTTATGGTTCGGCGGTTGCTGATTTATTGTCTGCTGTTGGATTTGAGGTCGAGCGTGAGTACTATGTCAATGATGCTGGGCGCCAAATGGATATTTTGGCAACCAGTATTTGGTTACGTTACCTTGAAGAGTGTGGTGAAGTGTTTACTTTCCCTATCAACGGCTATAAAGGCGACTATATCCGTGATATTGCTGCCGTTATTCATAAAGAATCAAGTAATGAATATAGATATCCTCAAGAATTAGTTTTTGAAGATATTCATTTAGATGAGCCACAAGGTGGCGATAAAGAATTACATATTGATGGTCTTATTGATCGCGCTAAAACTTTATTGGGCGATAAGCTTTATCGGGATATTTTCCAGTCAGGCTTAAATGATATTTTAAGCGATATTCGCCAAGATTTAGGTGAATTTGGTATTGATTATCAGCAATGGTTTTCTGAGCGACAGTTAATGGATGATGGATCTATTGATGAGGCTTTAAAGCGCTTGCGTGAAGCAGGGCATATCTATGAAAAAGACGGTGCGCAGTGGTTTGCTTCTAGCCAGCTAGGGGATGAAAAAGATAGGGTTGTTATTAGGGATAATGGACAAAGCACTTATTTTGCTTCTGACATTGCTTATCATATGAATAAATTGGATCGAGGTTTTGATCAAATTATTAATATCTGGGGTGCAGATCATCATGGATACATCCCGCGCGTGAGAGCCGCAATGCAAGCACTGGGAGCTGATGATAAAAAGCTGACAGTTTTATTAGTACAGTTTGCGGTGCTATATCGTGGTGAAGAAAAAGTCCAAATGTCGACACGCTCTGGTTCGTTTGTCACCTTGCGCCAATTGCGCCAAGAAATTGGTGCGGATGCCGCACGTTTTTTCTATGTGATGCGTAAATCTGAACAGCATATGGATTTTGATTTAAAACTAGCAACCTCTAAAACAAATGAAAATCCTGTGTTTTATGTCCAATATGCTTATGCGCGTATTTGTAGCGTATTAAGACAGTTGGATGAAAAATCACTACAACGAGATAGTGCTTTAGGTAATGAGCATTTGTCACTACTGAATGAGCCGCAGGAAATTACTTTGGTCGGTAGTTTAGCTCGATACCCTGAAGTTCTAGAGCGTGCAGCAACGCATTATGAGCCACACTTATTGATTAATTACTTGCGTGAATTAGCGGCTGAATTTCATAGCTATTACAATGCGCATCAATTTCTTATTGATGATGCCAATAAGCGTAACGCGCGGTTAAATTTAATTTGTGCCGTTAAGCAGGTGCTATTTAATGGCTTGGACTTATTAAAAATAAACACCCCTGAGACGATGTAATGGCTAGAGATTATAAGCATCGCGCTCATTCGGCTAAAAAAAAGGTGGTCAGGAAGAAACCTAAAGTAAACAGCCGAACTAAAGCAATCCCTAAAAATAACCATGTTCCTTTTGGGCGCTGGGTGCTTGTTTTTGTATTGTTAGCAGGTTTTGTTTATTTCTTGTATAGCTTATCTAACGCGGGGCCTGAAGAAAAAGTTAAGGTTAAAAGTAAGCAGCCAGCGAAAAGTAAGCTTATAAAAGCACCCGTTAAAAAACCTACAGTGATTTCCAGTCGGAAAAAAGTCGCAGTCAAAAAAGAGCTTAAAAAAGAAGTTCAATATGATTTTTATACTTTACTACCAGAGGCGGAATTTGCTATTCCTGATCATGAGGTTAAGTCCATCAAGCGTGCTGAAAGGGTAGGTAAAGCGGTAAAGAATAGGGAGTATTCGGTGCAAGTTAGTTCTTTTAGGCGCATGAAAGATGCTGATAGCCTGAAAGCGAAACTTTTGTTATTAGGGTTTATTCCTAAAATAGAGAAAGCTCAAGTGAAAAGCTTGACTTGGTATAGGGTAAAAATAGGCCCTTATCAGCACGTAAAGTCAGTTGATGCGATTGTTTCGCGCTTAAAAGAAAATAATATTGGTGCGATGGTAACGGCTGTGGATAAGCGTTAATAATGTCATGAGGTGTTGCAGCTTTGCATCATCTTCTTACCAATCTCTAAAGCACGTATTTTATTCCTAGTGCTTCGGCGGCATACGAAGCCCATCAACCCGCGCGATTAACTCTTCGGTGCCGATAGTTCATATTGTGGCTAATTTGATGGGTTTCGCAAAAAGCCGTTCTAGCTATCCTGCCTGAAACCTTAAGTAAAAGCTTGAAATCATTATGCGTCAGTATTTTTCTTTGGGTAGATTAAAAATCTCAAGCTATACTCTGCTGACACCCTCTACTTTTAAACATCAACTGTATTTGTTGGCTTAATTCCCGTTCCCAATGGTGGTTAATGTATAGATATTTGTCTTTTTTACTGTTATAAACATTCATATATTAAGCGCTGTTATTGTGCGATTCCGGCTATTAGGTTTTGTGTTGATTCACCTTTCACGCCTTGCTCTTGGCGTTAAAAAGTGTGGTAAGTGATAATGAAAACAACAGCTTGGTGCGTGCGTTTTTTGTTAAGCCTGTGATGCTGTATAGTAGTGAAAATTATACTCAGTTTATTGGGTTTTTGATCGGTTTAAAGGCGTTACTTTTAGGTAACTTTTAAAGATAGAAGGAAGGGATAAAATGCATCCAGAAGTAGAGAAAATCACGCAGCAAATTATCGAGCGTAGCCAAGTTGTACGGGCTGCTTATTTAAAACACATAGATGAAGCGGCGGCGCAAGGACCGCATCGAACAACATTAGCCTGTGGTAATTTAGCACATGCTTTTGCTGCTTGTGGTGCAGGTGATAAGGCGGATTTAACGGGCGATAAGAAAGCGAATATCGCAATTATCTCTTCTTATAATGATATGTTATCAGCGCACGAACCTTATAAAGATTCACCTGCATTAATAAAAGCCGCTATTAATAAAGCGGGTGGTGTTGCTCAGTTTGCTGGTGGTGTGCCTGCGATGTGTGATGGAGTGACGCAAGGGCAGCCAGGAATGGAGTTATCGCTGTTTAGTCGTGATGTGATTGCGATGTCGACAGCAATCAGTTTAAGTCATAATGTTTTTGATGGCGGATTATATTTAGGCATATGTGACAAAATCGTTCCTGGTTTATTGCTGGGTGCTTTAAGTTTTGGTCACTTGCCGGCGGTGTTTGTTCCTTCAGGTCCTATGACCAGTGGAATTACCAATAAAGAAAAAGCAGCAACACGTCAGCTTTATGCGGAAGGAAAAATTGGTCGTAAAGAGCTATTAGAATCAGAATCAAAATCTTACCATGGCCCAGGTACTTGTACTTTCTATGGTACAGCGAATAGTAACCAGATGATGGTTGAAATCATGGGCTTACACCTGCCGGGTAGTTCATTTATCAATCCATATACGCCATTACGCGATGAATTAACCAAAGAAGCGGCTAGACAAGTCTTAAAATTTACGGCACTAGGCGATGATTATCGTCCATTAGGTCGTGTGATTGATGAAAAAGCGATTGTGAATGCGATTGTGGGACTTTTAGCGACTGGTGGCTCAACCAATCACACTATGCATTTAGTGGCCATTGCCCGTGCTGCAGGTATTACCATTAACTGGGATGATTTTGATCAATTATCACGTGTTGTGCCTTCGTTGACTAAAATTTATCCCAATGGCCAAGCGGATATTAATCACTTCCAAGCGGCAGGTGGAATGGGTGTTTTAATTGCTGAATTATTAAAAGGCGGTTATTTGCATGAAGATGTGCTTACCGTTGCTAATAAACCAGGAATGAATAGCTATACAGAAGAACCTAAGTTAGAAAATGGTAAATTAAGCTGGACCGCAGTGCCTGAAACATCCTTAGATAAAGAGGTGATTTCTACCATTGAAAAGCCATTTGCGCCAGGTGGTGGCTTGCATGTTATGCATGGAAATATCGGACGAGGTGTTTCTAAAGTATCGGCTGTTGCAAAAGAACACCAGGTTGTTAAAGCACCCGCGGCTGTCTTTGATGATCAAGATGACGTGGTTAAAGCGTTCCATAATGGTGAGCTAGAAAGAGATTTCATTATTGTTTTACGTTTCCAAGGCCCGAAATCGAACGGAATGCCTGAGCTGCATAAACTAACGCCACTATTAGGTTCTTTGCAGGATAGAGGCTTTAAAGTTGCGATTGTCACTGATGGTCGTATGTCAGGTGCATCAGGTAAAGTACCTTCAGCTATTCATATGTGTCCTGAGTGTGAAGACGGTGGTCCCTTATCAAAAGTGCAAGATGGCGATATGATTAGCCTTAATACACAAACAGGCGAAGTTAATGCCCTTGTTGATGCGGCTGAATTTGAAGCACGTATCGCGCTACCAAATAGAGCTAAAGGACATCACTGGGGAATGGGTAGAGAAATGTTTGGTGCTTTCCGTGTAGGGGTATCAAGCGCTGAAACAGGTGCATCAAACCTATTTAGTGAAAAAGACCTTTTTTGTCTACTAAAAAAATAAAATATAAATTACCGAACCAATGCAGATGCCTTGGTTCGGTTGTTAACTTTAAATATTAAAATAAGTGATTAACATGTCTATTAATAACTGGAAAGTTCAACCGAGTGAAGTTTTAAATGCTTCTCCTGTCATGCCTGTTATGGTGATTGAAGATGCAGAAAATGCCGTGCCATTAGCGCGTGCTTTAATGGCGGGTGGGATTAAGGTTTTAGAAATTACTTTACGTACTGAAGCTGCAATGGCTTCTATTAAAGCGATTAGTGAACAAGTTGAAGGTGCTCTTGTGGGGGCTGGAACGATTACCACACCAGAGCAATTACAAGCGGTTGCGGATGCAGGTGCTGTTTTTGCGATTAGCCCAGGTTTAACTCCTAAATTATTGGAAGCTGCGAATAAAAGCTCTATTGCTTTAATTCCGGGTATTTCTTCTGTTTCAGAATTAATGACGGGAATGGAATATGGCTTAGATCATTTTAAATTCTTCCCTGCGGCAGCAGCAGGTGGAATTCCTATGCTAAAAGGGATTGCAGGACCTATTCCGCAAATTACTTTTTGCCCAACAGGCGGTATTTCTCCAAGCAATTACAATGATTATTTAGCGCTTAAAAATGTTGCTTGTGTCGGTGGTTCTTGGTTAGTGCCAGCGGATGCAGTTAAAAATAAAGACTGGGATGCGGTTACTGCTTTAGCAAAAGAAGCGGTAGCAAACGCAAAAAGATAGTAGTTTCCTAAAGGAGCGACATCTTTTTTATTTGTCGCTTGCTGAATAGACCATCCCAGGATGGAACATTTAATAAGTAGTGTTGATAAGCCTTTAGGGGCAAAAAACAGTCGTAGAAGGAGTATGGAATGAGTAATGGTTTGAATGCCAATAAGTTAAATCAGGTGGATATCGATCCAGAAGAAACGCAAGAATGGCTAGAGTCATTATCAGCGATTCAAGAGCAAGACGGCGCAGATCGTGTTCATTTTATTATTGAACAATTGGTTGAGCAGGCAAGACAATCAGGCTCTGATATTCCATATAGTGCGAATACTGCTTATATCAATACCATTAGTACAGAAAATCAGCCTAAATTTCCTGGTATGACGACGATAGAGCGTAAAATCCGCTCTTATGTACGTTGGAATGCGATGATGATGGTTTTAAGAGCCAATAAAAATACTAATGTAGGTGGGCATATTGCTAGTTTTGCCTCATCTGCAACTTTGTATGATGTTGGCCATAATCACTTTTGGCGTGCAGCGACGGATGAATGTGGCGCTGATATGATCTTTGTACAAGGTCACTCGTGTCCTGGAGATTATGCACGTGCTTATTTATTGGGCCGCTTTTCTGATGAAAAAATGGAT
>DAOUSK010000003.1 GCA_030627265.1 Methylococcaceae bacterium | reverse complement strand
TTGTGTGAATGAGCCTGTGATAAATGGGACATTTTCAGCAACGATGATTTCAGCCTCTTTATTGTCCACTGTCAATATTTTGGGTGCAGAAACGATATTAAAATCAGAGTTTCCCTGTAAAGCATTTATTAGTACACCAAAATTATCGTTGGCAATTAATCCAGAAAAACCACCTGATGCAGCAGCAGAAGCTGCCGCTTGTGCTATATCGCTATTTGCAAGCGAACCAAGTGAGGATAATAAACTACCTGTATTGGTGCTTGAACCTATGCCTGTCCAGCCATTTTTTGCACCAGCAATAGCCCATTCAACCCCTAGTTGGGTAGATGAATCAAGAGAGACTTCAGCAATAATGGCTTCAATCAGGACTTGGGTGCGTGGAATATCAAGCTTGCTAATAACGTCTGATAAAGAGCGGTATGAATCTAGTTCAGCAGAGATAATAAGTGAGTTAGTCGCTTCATCAGCAATAATCGATGATTTGGTTTTGGATACTTTCTTTTTAACTTTGTTTTTTTCTTCAGCACTAATGATTTTATCTAAAATAGGGGCTAGCTCAATGGCTGATGCATGTTTTAAATAAATGACATGGTGCGATGAATTTGTTTTTACTGGCGAATCCAGTTGATGAATGATATTTTTTAAGCGGCTTTGCTCACTTGCATCTCCACTGAGCAAAATGCTGTTGGTGCGGTTATCAACGCTGATATGGGTATTTGATTTGCCGTTCGTTTTGGGCAGCATGCTTTTTAGTATTTTTAAAACCTGATTAGCATCTGCCTTTGTCAAAGGGATAATTTCAATACCATTACTAGATACCTTATCCATGGATTGGATTAGTTTTCTTAAGCGAGCAATATTATTTTTGCTATCAGAAAGGATAATTAAATTGGTTGATGCATAAGCGGCAATATAACCTTCTTTTGGCATTAAAGGCCGAAGAACAGGAATTAATTTTACTGCAGAAATATGTTGTATTTTAATCACTTGAGTGACTTGTTGAGCGCCTAAATTAGATGGCTTGTGAGGATTGACGGGGGAAGGGCTTTGTTTCGCCTGCATAAGAGGCACAATGTGGGTAATATTGTTTTGCTCTATGGCAGTATAACCATGGGTGCGAAGAGCGCTGATGAAAACTTCATAGAGAGCATTTGCATCGACGGGAGTTGCAGAGTAAATAGTAAACTTGCCTTTTACTCTCGGGTCAACTAAGAAATTTTTTCCTGTTTCTTTGCTTATGGTAGCAATGACAGAACGGATATCAGCATCAACAAAATTTAAGGTGATGCTTTCTTCAGCCTTTAGGAAAGGTGAAGCGCTAAAAAGTAAGAAAATTAAAAAGGTAAAACTTAAATTTTTAGCAAAAGTAGGCATAAGTATAGTGAAATATGAAATAGGTTAGCCTTACCCCATGTTAGAAACTTAAAGCATAGAGCAAGGCATAAATAAATTTATAAATTTAGTTAAACGTTTTACCAGGAGTCGTAGGCAGAGTAGGCATTGCTTGCTCTGGAAATTCTCCAGTTAATGCGTTTAAGAAAGCAACGATGTCTTCAACTTCACTACTAGATAATTTTTTACCTAATTGCACTGTTGCCATTACTTTTACTGCTTTTTCTAGTGTTTTAACGGAACCATTATGAAAATAAGGGGCTGTTAAAGCAATATTACGTAAGGTAGGTATTTTAAAGAAATGTTCATCTTCTTGATTTTTCGTGACCTCAAATAAGCCTTTATCATTAGAAAATTGGTATTGTTTTTCTAAATAAGAATTATAAATAGCAGGAAACTCTCTGAAACCACCATTACCATTGAAAGCAGCACCGCTATGGCAGCTTAAGCAACCAATTTTTGCCATTTTCTTTAATCCACGTTCTTCCTGAGCTGTTAAAGCAGATTTTTGACCTTTTGCATATTTATCATACGCACTGTTAGGCGTAATTAAAGTTCGCTCATAAGCGGCAATGGCCTTGGTTGCTGTATCTTCTGAGATTGCTTCATCAGGAAATGCTTTTTTAAAGGCAACGCGATAACCTTCAATTGCTTTTAAACGGACAACGACATCATCCCAGTTTTTCATACCCATTTCGATAGGATTAGTAACAGGACCTGCAGCTTGTGCTTCTAAGCTTGCAGCGCGACCATCCCAAAATTGTACTTCACTAAAAGCTGCATTCCAGACTGTTGGAGCGCTACGACCACCTGTTTGCCCGTGAACGCCCATAGAGTTAGGGCGGTTATCTTCACCACCTGCCATCGTGTTATGGCAAGAAGCACAGGAAACAGTGCCTGTAGAAGATAAACGAGGGTCATGAAATAGGTTACGACCTAATTCTATTTTTTCCGTCGTAGTCGGGTTGTTTGCGGGGGCGGGTGCTTTAGTGGGAAGTGCATCCCAAGCAGAAGCAAGCGTAGTAGACCCAGCAAGTATGACAGCTGAAATAATAGTACGAATTTGAGGCATAGCCATCTCCAATAATTTATTATTATTTTATTTTACTTTAATTTAAGGTGAGAATAATACCATAGACTAGTATAAAACAATGATGATTTATCCGCTTATGCTCAATGAGCTTTCTTGTCTCATTTCTTTTTATCTAATTCAAACTATATAATACCCATTAATTATTCAGATAGTGCAGGACAAATGATGGCCGAAGAGAGTGAAGCTAAAGAAATTCGTGGATTAAAAGAGATTGCAGTGATCAGTTTTGTGGTCATTGCACTTTTTTATTTGATTGCGCTTATTTCATTTGAGCAAGTTGATGATGCTTGGCGGCACCAAGGTGCTAATGTGGAAATTTTGAACGCAGGCGGCGTTGTTGGTGCTTGGTTGTCAGACTTGTCATTCACTTTTTTTGGTATTGTTGCTTTTGTTTTTCCTTTTATTATTCTCAGGCATAGTTTAGTTTTTTTCTTTTTTAAGCAAGGCAGCGATAAAATTTTACATAAATTGTTACGTTGCTTTGGCTTAGGGCTAACCGTTAGTTCATTAACCGTTTTTTGTTATTTATATATTTTGACGTTTTTAATGCCACTGCCAAGAGAAACAGGGGGTGTTTTTGGGCAAGACCTAGGGGAGTTTTTAATTGTTTCATTTGGTAATTCAGGGGCAACCTTATTATTATTTGTTGCATTTTTTACAGGAATTACCTTATACGAAAATATTTCATGGGGAAAAGTACTTGATGTTTTAGGCGGTGGGATAGTAACGACGGTTGAAGTGGTTATAGCCAAAATTAAAAAATTAATAAGTAATAGGTCAATAGAGAGCAAGTATAAAGAGGCTAATAGTTTTCAGGGTGAGCTTGAGCGTAGTGAATTTGAAGAAAAAAAACTTGGAAGTGAAGGGATTGATAGTGAGGATGTTGTTCCTTTTATTACTGCAAAAGAAGAGGTTCCAATAAAAAATGTTGAGATTGAAATAAAAGATAGTGTCGATGATTTTGAACCGAAAATAGCAAAAAAAATTCAAGCGGATATTTTCAAAGATAAAGCACCTGAAGTTAATGAGTTACCTAAGCCAGATTTACTAGACATCATTATTAATGATGTTAAAGGCTATACTAAAAAGCAGCTTACTGACATGTCGCGACTAGTGGAAAAAGCCCTTCAAGATTTTAATGTCGTTGTTGAAGTCACAGGGGTATTACCTGGGCCGGTTATTACACGGTTTGAATTACAACTTGCAGCCGGTGTGAAAGTCAGCCGAATTACAGGGCTAGCAAAAGATTTAGCGCGCGCATTATCGGTTACTAGTGTCAGAGTTGTTGAGGTTATTGCTGGTAAATCAGTGATAGGCTTAGAAATTCCTAATCGTGAACGGGAAATGGTTTCATTCCGAGAGGGCTTAGAGTCAGAAAAATTCAAACAGTCAAAATCAGCATTAAGTCTCTTATTTGGTAAAGATATTGCTGGGGATCCCGTTGTGGCTGACCTTGCTAAAATGCCGCATTTACTGGTAGCAGGGACGACGGGTTCGGGGAAGTCAGTCGCTATCAATACCATGATTCTCAGTATGCTGTACAAATCAACACCTGATGAAGTCAGAATGATCATGATTGACCCTAAAATGCTTGAATTATCAGTTTATGAAGGTATTCCGCATTTATTAACCCCAGTTGTTACGGATATGAAAGATGCCGCTAATGCATTGCGCTGGGCGGTAGCTGAAATGGAAAGGCGTTATAAATTAATGTCTAAAGTCGGAGTAAGAAATTTAGCGGGGTTTAATAAGCTAGTTGAGGAAGCGGCGGCTAAAGGAGAGCCAATAAAAGACCCTATGTACACTTATGAAACCGAATTAGCAGAGGGTGAAAGTTATCCTGTTTTGTCAGCCCTACCTAATATAGTGATTGTTGTAGATGAGCTAGCTGACATGATGATGATTGTTGGTAAAAAAGTTGAAGAATTAATTGCTCGTTTAGCGCAAAAAGCACGAGCTGCTGGAATACATCTTATTTTGGCGACACAAAGACCTTCGGTCGATGTCTTAACGGGGCTAATTAAAGCCAATGTTCCATCAAGGCTTTCTTTTCAAGTCTCTTCTAGGATTGATTCACGTACCGTATTAGATCAAGGTGGAGCAGAATATTTGCTAGGTAATGGTGATATGTTATTTATGCCCACGGGAACTAACATTCCTATTCGAGCACATGGTGCTTTTGTTGATGATCATGAAGTACATCACGTTGTAGAGTTTATTAAAAAAACAGCTCCGACTAATTATTTGAGTGAAATTACGCAAGAATATAGTGAGAGTGGCGATGGCTCTTATGTTTCCTCGGATGAAGCGGCTGATGCAGAGCAAGATGAATTATATGATCAAGTGGTCATGTTTGTGACAGAATCACGAAAAGCATCTATTTCTAGTGTGCAGCGAAAATTTAGAGTGGGCTATAATCGTGCGGCAACTATTATTGAGGCAATGGAAGCGGCGGGCGTTATTGGTGCTGCAGAAGGTAATGGTACACGACAAGTATTAGCACCTGCACCAATTAAAGAGGATTATTAATGAATTATGGGGTATTTGCTGTTGTCATGCTAACCGTGGCTATTTTAGGTAGTTGGGTGCTTATTAAGTATAAAGATAATGAAAAAGCAACTCAGGTAAAGTGGGCGCTTTTTGTGCTTTATTTTTGGCTATTAAATTTTATTCAGCTGATTTTTTTAGCGGTGGCTTACCGGTTCTTATAGTTATAATTTATAAGCATCATGGCGAGAGCTAGTCTATAATGTCAATTCCATTATTTATAAAGAAAAGGATGTAGAATGAAGAATAAATTCAAAGTAGCAAGTATTGCTGGTGCAGTGATGGTATTAACAGGCTGTGGATCAACGCTTCCTGTGGGAGCAATCATAACTGATGTTAACCTACCTATTGCTGTAACATCGGTAAATAGCGTGGGTACGAAAACTGGTGAAGCAAGTTGTATAAGCTACTTGAGCATGATTGCTAAAGGTGACTGTAGCATTGAGGCGGCTAAAAAGAATGGTAATATTACCACTGTGACAAGTGTTGATTGGCATTACGATACTATTCTGGGTATTGTTAATAACTACAAAGTTACTGTACACGGTAAATAATTTAGTTGTTTTTAGTACTAGGTCAGGGTTAAGCAATACTGCTTAATCCTGATTTTAATATTCTATTTATTTTAGAAAGTTACTTGTTAGGTGGCGACTTTTGCCTGTGCAGTAACTGTGCTTTTGTTAATCTTTGTTACAAGTTTTAAACCCGAAAGGAAGATAAGCAGGACACCAGCGAATCGTGCCAGTTAATAAAGGTACAAGGCCAATAGCGCCTAGCCAGTTCTCTGCATAAACACCCCAAGCAATAACAGCAAGTCCAACAATAATTCTGATAATTCGATCGATTCCACCTACATTTTGCATATAAATCTCCTTAGTTAATAATAATGAGTTTGTAGTCTAAAGGGATTGATAGGTTAGGTATGTAAGGTAAGTCACATATAAGTAGTCGTTATTTTTCGGAATAGATACTTAAGTGAGATGGGTTATGTATCTGAATATAACCGCGGCTTAAGGTAATAATCTGTTGATGCTCCAAGTCTTTGAGCAAGCGACTGATGACTTCACGAGAACTCGCGAGTTCACCAGCAATAAATTGGTGGGTGGTTTTTAGTGTTAGCGTATTTTCTAATTTTGATTGTTGCAGTAGCCATGTTGCTAAGCGCTTATCAAGCTGCTTAAACGCAAGAGAGTTAACCAAGTTAATGAGTGAGGCCATGCGTTGAGATAGCAGGGAAAATAAGTATTGCTGCCATTGTATTTCTGATTGCATCCATTGTTGAACTTTTTGGGCAGGGATAGCATACCCAGTGACGTCTGTTTCCGTTTCAGCAATAGCTGGAAATGCCGTGTGATTAATAATACAAGACGCAGTCAATATACAGCTTTCATTTGCTCCAATATGATACAAGGTAATGCTGCGACCATCTGGGGCAATATGAGAAACTCTGACTAGGCCAGTTTGGATAATAATTAAATTTTGACAGCTGTCACCTGACTGGCAAATAGTCGTTTTTGTGGGGCTTTAATTTTTGTGACAGAATCTTGCTGTAATAAAAACTCAAGTGGCGGCTGAATTTTCATAAGTAGTTTTAAAAACTATAACGGACAGAGCCATAGACATTATTATTCAATGCAAACTGCCCGAAGAATGAATAATCATTTTTTCCTACAAAGAAATTAGCGCCCGCTTCTACTTGCCATGCATCGGTGACTTTATAGTTTATATTAGGTCTGAAATAAGCATCTAAATCCGAGGGTGAAAAGAAGGTGAATAATGACCAAGTCACATTTTGTTGATGAGTCATTAAAGTAAGGCGGTTGGTTAATAAATGCCTGACTTCTTTGCGGTAGGAGGGTGAACCTATTTGTTGGTTACTGCTTACGTATTGATCGTAGTCATGTAACCATTCAATATAATATTGCAACCCAATAGAAAAGTTTTTAACAATTTCTTGTTCATAACCAATAAGGAATCGTGATTCGCTATTAGGTATAAAAGGGTCTGTGCTGCTATTACTTTCAAATGAATCATTGTATCCCGCTTCAAAATTAACGATTCCTTTACCTAATGGGCGACGGATACTTGCACCAATTGAACGCATCTTTGGGTAGCGGGCTCTGCCTGTATCTTGGTTAAAACCAAAAGGGCTTTTCCAGAAGCCATGATACCCATACAAGGCCACTTCATTAACGCCAAAATTCTGATAAAGTCGTAGTGCATATTCTTCAGAATAAGGTGTTTCAGCATCAATAATGGCATTTTGTCCAGCTAATGATCCTTGCATAGGGTTGTAATAGGATATTTTTTCACCTGAAATGCTACGGTCTTGATCAAACCATGGGGTAAAAACAAAATCCACATTAACATACTTGCTAAAAAAAGACGATTTAACGGAATCTGATGGTGCTTTTAGGTATTTTAAGTCACGACCGGTAAAAAATGCCTGCCAATCTTTGGGAAAAAGGTCATTAATAAAGATTAAATCTCCCGTTCCCCAGGTTAAGATTTGCCGACCTATTTTTATATCTAATGAATCCAATGGACTAAAGGCAACACTGGCTTCGCGTAAATCAATCCAGCCCTTACCTTTATCGAGGGCGATGTCATAAGAATCAACATTTGCATCGTAAAGGAAATCAGTGACTAGGTTGAATGAAAACATGCCAATATCTTTTTGTAATGCAAGCTGTAAGCGAATTTCGCCTAAAGACATTTGATTTTCATACGGGTCATCTTGTGTGCGTATGCCGCCACGCATATCAAAAAAACCATTGATATTAATAAAAGGTTCGCTGTCCTCGGGAACTATTTCGACTTGTTGTGTTGCTGTTAACTCTAGTCCGCTTGGAAGTTGTGGTGCTGAACCTAGACCGGTAGGCAATGAGGGGCTGCTACTGTTTAAGCCTGCAGGTAAAGTAGGGCTAGTTGTTAGTCCAGCTGGCAAAGCAGGTGCATTAGTTTTTGGTGCAAGTCCTGTGGGTAGAGGCGGGGCAGCAAAAGCATTTGCGCAACTGAGGAGAAGTAATGAGGTAGATAAGAGTGAAAAAATTCGCATGAGATAATTTCGGTAAAGGCGATGAAAAAAGGCAGCTGATATTTAGGGGAAAAATCAATCTCCGCCAACCCTAGGTAAAATGATGGGTTTCGCAAAAGGCGCTCTACCCATCCTACGCATAAGGTATATTAACGTAAATATTTTCTTGGTGCTTTACGTAAAAAACGTTCAGAAAAAATTTCATCAGGGAAGCCTGTATCATAAGCAACTGATGTATATTCTAAGATAGTGCTGCCACCGGTTTGAAGGTTTTTAGCTTCTGATTTTGTAATGGTTTGATGGCCTTGAATGTTTTCTACATTAAGTGCAGTATAAACTTTATATTTAGCGCCTTGCTTATCAAAATATTCTGTTTGAATCGGCAAAAATGTTGTTTTGTGTATGTACATAACATATTTAGAAAACTCAACAGAGTCTGCATCAATGGGTGTATTTTCAACAACATAATAGTTAGCATCTTCACTAATTAAAACATGTTTATCTGCCGCTAAACTACGACCAGAAACATCTTCATATAAAAAATCAGAGCCGACAAAGCTAGTGCGCTGATCAGATGCGGCAATACGTTTCACTAAATCTAAGGCAGGTAAGTATAACCAGCGATCATCATCAGATTGGATATGCTTTAAAACCATAAAGACCATTTTGTTAACATCCGCTGGGCGCGTAAAGTAAACATACATTTTTTGGTCGCCTTGGTAGGCGTGGTTAGTCAAGTCATCTGTTGTTGGTACATCTTTACGTAAAATAACAAATTCACGAGACCGTATGCGGTTTTGCGCATCAGTAATGGTCATTTTTACTTTTGCTTTACCATCTTGGCCTTTGTAATAGCTTGTGTAGTTAGTTTTATGAATAATTTCATCAACAGTAGGTGCTGCTAATGCTGCGTAACTGCTAAGGGAACAGCTTAACGCTAAAATTATGTGTTTTAAATTCATACTAAATTCTCCGTAGTCATTTGGTGATTGTATGGTTCACTTTGTAAAAAAGTGAACCATACCAGCTATGTTAATTGTTTTTTAGGTTTCTAAAAAATAGATTAGGCATCAGACTAATGATTGCCGGTAATAATAACAGGGATGTGATACCTGCTAAAAATAAGATAGATGCGATAAAGAAACCAACTGTTTGGTAAGGCACTAAGGGAGCGGCTAATAAGGGTAAAAACCCAACACCAACAACAATAGCATTACGTGAAATAGCCATAGCTGGTTCGCTAAATAATGGTCCGATTGCTTTTTCCCAAGAGCCATGGTGAGCGGTGTATTCACGCGCTCGACTCAAAAAATGAATGGCGTAATCGACGGCCAAACCAATACTTAAAGAGCTAAGCACAGCAACAGGCATATCATAATCCTTACCAATTAAGCCGATAAAGCCATAAATCAAACCAACGGTTAATGTAAGAGGAATCATTGATAAAAGTCCCCAGAAAAATGATCTAAATAATAAGATCATCATAATCAATACAACAATAAAGCTTCCTGTGAAAGACTCAAACATGCCCGTCACCATTTTTTCTTGCCAAACAACATTAATATGCGTTAAACCGAACCATTTTGCCTTTAAATTGTGTGGCATCGGGTGAGAGCTAATGTAGTTAGCCACCTCTTGCTCAACAACTGACATATCTTGGTTGTCACCACTGGTTAATTGTACCCAAAGGCTAGTTTTACGGTAGTCAGGGGTGACAAAGTGCCATAAATCATGAGGCCTGTGGCTATTTTGATAAGTAATTAAAGTTTGTGCAACGGCATTTGATGAATCAGGAATTCTAAACTCCTCGGCTTTGCCTAATAATAATTCACGATGTACGGTTTTAATGACATCAGAAAGACTATTTGATTTACCAACGACTTCTAAGTTATTAATAAATTTTTGTAAATCGGCAAGGTAAAGTAAGGCATCAGGTTGTTTGAAAATTTCTTTACGCTGACTTTCGCTATCAATAAATAACTGTACTTGATCCCAAGTATCAAATTCATTATCAGCGGAAGTTTCAAAGCCTTTATCAAGAAACTCTAATAAATTTGTTGCTAATAATTGTTCTGAGCCAATATGGTTTTGAATTTTAGATTGGACTTGAGTAAATATATTTTTAGCATGTGTTAATTGCAATTCAATTGCATTGTTTTCTGCCATTGCTAGGCGTTCAAGCATAGCGGGTTTGAAATCAATATTAGTTGCGTTTTCTGTATCAACTTCTAAAGCTAAATAAGCCATATAGGTACCGCCAAAGTGCTCATTAAGTACACGGTCAGCAACGCGGATAGGGTGGTCTGCATTAAACCATTTTATTGGGTTATCATTAACATTAATTTTACTAATACCATAAGCAGCAATGCCAATGGTACTCATAGAAATTAAAACAACGATTAATGCATGGTTATAGGTAAAGTTTCCTGCTTTCTCTAATAAGCGCCCCATCAATGTTTTATGGTCGCTTTTTGTGCCAGTATCAGCGGTAATAAACCCTGCTAATTTTTCATCAGGAATACTAACAATAAAAGCTGGGATAAAAGTAATAGACCAAAGCCATGCTAAAAATACGCCGATAGCAATAAAAATCCCAAAAGTTTGTACTGGTGGGATAGGGGTTAATGCGAGTGATGCAAAACCAGCAATGGTGGTTAATGTTGTGATTAACATCGGTGTAAATAATTCATTCATCACATGAATGATAGTTTTACGTTTATCTTGAATTTTATTATATTTGTCAAAAAAGTCAGACAAGATATGTACGGCATCTAAAATAGCAATGGGCATGATGAAGATAGGGATCATCGAGCTCATAATATGAATAGTATTACCTGTAATAATCAAAATGGCCATCGTTGATAAGGCGCAAACCATGGCTAAAATCATGGGTGAGGTAACAAATATTAAGCGTTTAAAAAACCACCAAAGCATTAAAAAGATCACTAACATAGCGATAGGTGCAGAAATCGCCATTTGTTTGAACATTTCGACACCAAAGGTATCTTCTGCAACCGGTAAGCCAGTAATATAATAGTCTTCTTCTATTTCACCGAACTCTGCAATACGCGCTAATAATTTCTCACGAATTTCATAGCTTAAATGTTTATCTGTGATGGGAATATAAATCGCCAATGCTTGGCCGTCATCACTAATTAATGTGCCATCCAAGAAAGGGATTTTTTTAGCACGCTCGCGTACCTTCAAAGCTTCCTCTTGAGTTTTGGGTGCACTAGGCATTAACCAGCTGAAATTAACGGAACCTAAGCCGCCTTGTTCAATATTATCAACCGTCGAAGGAGATAATAAATCAATACCGATGACCCCAGCTTGTTTTCCTGTTTTTTCATCAGCCCAATGCAAACCTAATGCAAATTGAGTAAGTTGGTGAATATTATTTAATGTTTTAGGGTTAAATACACCATTATTATTAAAATCATTAGTAATACCAACGACAACAATATCGCTCAATGAAAATTCCTTTTTCATTTTTGCATTATAAACACGCGCATCCTCATCCGCAGATAACATGTTTTCAGGATCGGTATCGACCTGCAAGGTGTTTAAAAAGGGTAGCTGTTCAGGGAAAAAATTAGGTAAAGCAGCGATAGTAATGAGGGTTAATGTAATCACCGTCATTAGTCGAGTAATAAATTTAGGATGATTAATCGAAAATAAAATAATGGGGTTAACGGTTTCCGTATCGTTGGTATGTTTGCTCATAAATATCTCAGTATTAATGGTAAAAGCGAATTATTAAGGTGGTATTATTCAACATGTAAGTTAAAGACGTAGGGTTTAAAACATTCTCTAAAATAACTTGATAGCTATTTTAGAGAATGCTAATATAAAAGCAAGTTATATTTAATTCTTCAATTTATGCAATGCAATGTGAGTTATAGATAACGATAATAAAAATAATAACTAATGTGGAGATGGAAATGGCTAAGATTGTTGTTTTAGGTGCAGGAATTGGCGGTGTGCCAATGGCTTATGAAATGAAAGAAACGGTTGGTAGCGAGCATGAGGTGCTTGTTATTTCTGATTCACCCACTTTTCATTTTGTTCCGTCTAACCCGTGGGTTCCACCAAAATGGCGAACACCAGAGGAATTAAAAATTGAACTTGCTCCTATTTTTAAGAAAAAAGGAATTACTTTTATTCAAAAAGCAGCAACAAAAGTTGATCCTGAAAATAACAAAATTCAATTAGCTGACGATTCAGAAGTTGAATATGATTATTTGATTATTGCAACCGGCCCGCGATTAGCTTTTGATGAAGTTGAAGGGTTGGGTCCTGACGGCTATACCTCTTCAGTTTGTCATGTTGATCACGCTGCAATGGCTGCACAAGACTGGGAAAAATTCATGGCAACCCCAGGTCCGATAATTGTTGGTGCTGTTCAAGGGGCATCTTGTTTTGGTCCAGCGTATGAATATCTAATGATATTAGAAACAGAACTTAGAAAACGTAAAATTCGTGACCAAGTTCCCATGACTTTAGTGACTTCAGAGCCTTATGTGGGGCATCTAGGGTTAGGTGGGGTAGGAGATACCAAAGGTTTGTTAGAAAGTGCCTTGCGCGATAAAACTATCAAATGGGTTACTAATGCTAAAGTTGATAAAATTGAAGAAGGCATGATGTATGTCACTGAAGTCGATGAAGAGGGGGTTGATAAGAAAAAACATGAATTATCTTTCAAACATTCAATGATGTTACCTGCCTTTACAGGTATTGATGCAGTACGACATACAAAAGCGAAGGGCTTAATCAACCCGCGTGGCTTTATTCTTGTTGATAAGCATCAGAGGAACCCTACGTTTAAAAATATTTATTCAGTTGGGGTTTGTGTTGCATTACCGCCTGTAGAAAAAACACCGGTACCCGTTGGTACGCCTAAAACAGGTTATATGATTGAGTCTATGGTAACAGCGACAGCACATAATATAGCGGCTGAGCTAGCAGGAAAAGAGCCAACCGAGGTGCCTAGTTTAAGTGCTTTATGCCTTGCTGATATGGGTGATACTGGAATTGCATTTATGGCGGTTCCTCAGATTCCACCGCGTAATACTACTTGGGCGGCACAAGGGCGTTGGGTGCATTGGGCTAAAATTGGTTTTGAAAAGTACTTTATGCGCAAAATTCGAAAGGGCATTAGTGAGCCATTTTATGAAAGAATGATGCTTAAAATTATGGGCGTTGTCCGTTTAAAATAGGAAAAAAAATGAGTATAGATAGAATTGTTTTTGCATTTGCAGGCACAGTTATTTTAACAAGCTTAGCTTTATCACAATACCACGCAGTTGAGTGGCTCTGGCTAACTGCGTTTGTGGGTGCGAATTTACTGCAATCTGCATTTACGGGTTTTTGTCCGTTAGCGATGGTTTTAAAAAAATTGGGAGCTAAACCGGGCTGTGCCTTTAAATAAGATTATTTGTGTTGTTTAAAAAAAAGGGCTTTACGAAAGTAAAAGCCCTTTTTTTATGCAAGTCAGTCAACAATATAGATAAGTATCTATCCACTTTTTTTGCGCTTATTCTATAATGGACCAATATTTATCTGTTAGATTGATTTTTGTCATGTTTGATGAGGTGCTCTATGCTTGAAGTGATTAAGTGTAAAAATGAATTTTCCAAAATAATAATGTTATTTATTATTTTTATAGCTTTGTTAGTTAATGGGAATTATGCTTTTGCTGAGGATGAAGAAGAAGCTCAAGAGACATTATATTTCACCATGAATAAGCCTTTAGTTGTCGATTTTGCAAAAGAAGCAGGAATGCGTTTGCTTCAAGTTAATGTTTCTTTAGCAGTTAAGGGGAGCACGGATGATTTGGCTGAATTAAAAAAGCATGAACCGATGATTAGAAATTATTTCTTAATGCTTATTCGTAACCAAGAGCCTGAAAAATTGAGGCATAGTGAAGGTAAAATGGCATTACAAGCCGCATTGTTAAAAGAGGCAAATAAGATGATGGAAAAAGTTAAAGTTAAAACAAAAATAGAAAATGTCTTTTTCACTTCTTTCGTTATGCAATAACAATGGCAACAGCTGATTTACTTTCCCAAGATGAAATTGATGCGTTGTTACACGGTGTCGATGATGGTGATGTTGAAACGGAATCTGATGGTGATGATGGTTTAGAATCTAAAACATTTGATTTTAATAACCAAGAACGTATTGTCCGTGGGCGGATGCCGACCTTAGAAATGGTTAACGAGCGTTTTACACGTTATTTCCGTGTTTCACTGTTTAATTTTTTACGACGTTCTGCCGAAATTTCAGTTTCCGGTATTAAAATTCAAAAATTTTCTGAATATGTACAAGGGCTTTTTGTCCCTACAAATTTAAATATTATTCGACTTAAGCCACTGCGAGGTCGTGCTTTAATTGTTATTGAGCCGGGGTTAGTTTTTACCGCTGTTGATAATTATTTTGGTGGTGGCGGAGAATTTTATAATAAAATTGAAGGGCGAGAATTTACGCCAACAGAAATGCGCATTATTAAAATCATTCTGGAAATGATTTTTAAAGATTTAGAAGAAGCATGGCGGCCTGTTTTAGACTTAAAATTAGAGTACATGAGTTCAGAGGTTAACCCAGCCTTTGCAAACATTGTCAGCCCTGTTGAAATTGTGGTTGTTTCAACAGTACACATAGAATTAGAAGGCGGTGGTGGTGATATTAGCATTGCACTACCGTATAGCATGATAGAACCTATTAGAGATTTATTAGATGCAGGTATTTCTAGCGACCAAGGTGATTCTGATAATAACCGCTGGCAGATGTCTTTGCGGGGGGAAGTTATGCGAGCAGAAATTGAAATGAAAAGTATTCTAGCTGAAAAAGAGATAAAATTAGGTGATGTTCTAAATTTTAAGGTGGGTGATGTGATTCCCATTACATTACCGGAAGAAGTTTTATTGAGAGCTGAATCTGTCCCTATTTATACAGGAAAAGTAGGGTTATCTGCGGGTAATTATGCAATTAAAGTAGATGAAAAGATTATAAGAAACAAAAAATAATAATGAACCTAATAACCCAGGCAGGGATAAAGCAATGAGTGAAGATGACAACATAGGGGATGACTGGGCTGCAGCAATGGAAGAGCAAGGCGATGCAGAGTCTGGTGATGATATTGGTGCTGATTGGGGCGCTGCAATGGAAGAGCAGGAAACAACGGAGGCGATGCAGTTTCAAGAATTAGAAGATGACATGTTAGGTAGTGATATTGATGATGATATTAACTTAGATGTGATCTTGGATGTTCCAGTTACTATCTCCATGGAAATTGGACGCACACAAATTAATATTAGAAATTTATTGCAGCTTAACCAAGGGTCTGTTGTTGAATTGGATCGCCTTGCGGGAGAGCCAATGGATGTTCTGGTTAATGGCACTTTGGTAGCGCATGGAGAAGTCGTTGTGGTTAATGATAAATTTGGTATACGCTTAACGGATGTGATTAGTCCTGCTGAACGTGTAAAACAGCTGACTTAATGCGCTTATTTATACTTTTAAGCGCCTTGTCTTTATATAGCCAAACACTGTTTGCTGCCTTAGACGTTAATTCAGCTGTTACTGGTAGTGCTGTTGATAGTGTTGATGTTATGCGCTGGTTAGGTGCGTTAGTTATTGTTTTAGTTGTGTTTTTTATTTGTATTTGGGCAGTGCGTAAATCGAGCTTATTTAACCTAAGCAACAATCAGCAAATGCGTGTGGTAGGTGGGCTATCGATTGGAGCAAAAGAGAGAATCGTATTAGTTCAGTTAGGCGCTAAACAATTGGTATTAGGTGTCTGTCCGGGGCGGATAGAAACATTGCATATACTAGAAGGGGAAGAGTGTTTACTTGCTAATCAAGAAAACAAGCAAGAAAATTTTGCTAAAAAGCTGAATGACGCAATAACTGGGCAGGCTAGTGAATAAACTGTTGTTACTATTAGGTTGCGCTCTATTTTATAGTCAGCCTAGCTTTGCAGTACCTGGTATTGATGCCATTAAGGTGGTCTCTAATCCTGACGGGGGGCAAACTTATACGGTTACTATTCAGATATTAGCATTAATGACCTTAATGACATTACTGCCGTCACTTTTATTGGCCATGACTTCCTTTACCAGGATTATGATTGTCCTTGGATTATTAAGGCAAGCGATCGGTACCGCTCAAGCGCCCAGTAATCAGGTTTTGTTAGGTTTAACGCTGTTTTTAACCGCCTTTATTATGATGCCTGTCTTTGACGAGGTAAATGAAGTTGCCTTTAAGCCTTATATGGAAGAAAAGATTGATGCTTTAGTGGCAATAGAGAAAGCTTCTGGGCCTTTTCGTACCTTTATGCTTAAACAAACGCGTGAAGCAGATTTAGAATTATTTATGCGTATTGCTAATCGAGATGATATTAATAGCCCAGAAGACATTCCTTTTTCTATGTTAGTGCCTGCGTATGTTACCAGTGAGTTGAAGACAGCCTTTCAAATTGGTTTTCTTATTTTCTTACCTTTTTTAGTCATTGATTTGGTGGTCGCTAGTGTTTTGATGTCAATGGGAATGATGATGCTATCACCTATGATTATTTCTCTACCCTTTAAAATTATGTTATTTGTATTAGCAGATGGCTGGGCACTTGTTTTAGAGATGCTGGCAGCAAGCTTCTATGTTTGAAGAGTCAAAAATATGACGCCTGATATGATTACTATGGTTGCACAAGATACCGTCGTGGTGGCAGTAAAACTAGTCGGGCCTATTTTGCTCGCCTCTTTAGCTGTGGGACTAATTGTATCCATGTTTCAAGCGGCTACCTCGATTAATGAACAAACACTCACCTTTATTCCTAAGCTGGCGACTATTATTATTGTTTTAATGATATTAGGCCCTTGGATGTTACAGACCATAGTCGATTTCTTTCGAGATTTAATGCATCAAATTCCCAGTTTAATTGGCTAGCTTTTGTGGAATTTACTGAGCAAGAGATTCTTGAAAAAATAGCCCTTTTTTTCTGGCCAATGGTACGTATCAGTTCTTTATTCATGGCTATCCCCGTTTTTAGCGCACGATCTGCGCCGGTTAAAATTCGAGTCATGATTTCCTTTTTTACCACGCTTATTGTAATGCCTTTTTTACCTGCATTGCCTGATGTTGAATTGATGAGTTACTACGGCGTTTTAGTGACTATCCAGCAAATGGCAATTGGCTTAATTAGTGCTTTTATTTTACAAATGGTCTTTTCCGTTATGTTAATTGCAGGGCAGTCTATTGCTTATAGTATGGGCTTAGGTTTTGCTTCTATGGTAGATCCTGCTTCTGGTGTGCAGGTTCCTGTTGTTGCGCAAATTTTTGTTATTTCAGCAAGTTTATTTTTTATTAGTATGAATGGTCATTTATTGGCGCTGGAATTATTAATACAAAGTTTCATTACCTTACCTATTGGTTTGGTCGGGCTAACAATGACTGATTTATGGGGTGTTATTATTTGGAGTGCAGAAATGTTTGCTGGCGGCGTGTTACTTGCATTACCGATTATGACAACCATTTTATTTATTAATGTGAGTTTTGGCGTTGCTTCTAAGGCGGCCCCTCAATTACAAATTTTTGGTGTGGGCTTTCCGATTACGATTATGCTGGGGTTGATTCTTATTTGGATCATGATTCCTAACTTAGTGCATGGTTTTTCACTAATATTAAGTGATGGGTTTCAGTTAATTAAACAGGTTTTGAAGGTTTAGATGGCTGATGATTCTGGCTTAGATAAAACGGAAGACCCGACAGATAAGCGTATTGCGGATGCGCGTAAAAAAGGCCAAATTCCACGCTCGAAAGAGCTGGATACCTTTGTATCCTTAATGGTTGCAGCCATCATGCTGTTTTTTTTAGGGCGAGGTATTGTTGATGGCTTAGTAGGGCTTATGCAACAGCAGTTTCAATTGAGCCGTGAGATCATTTTTTCTAATAAAAGTATTACTATTTATTTTGCACAGGTATTAATGGATGGAATGCTGCTTATTATTCCTTTTGCTTTAATTCTGACTTTAACGGCTTTATTACGCCCTATGTTAATGGGAGGCTGGAATTTTAGTATGGAATCTATGCAGCCTAAATTATCCAAATTTAGCATCATAAAAGGGGTTAAACGAATGTTTGGCCTGCAGGGAATTGTTGAATTATTTAAAGCAGTTTTAAAAACGACGCTTATTTTATTTGTTGCTAAAATTTTATTTAATATCTATTGGCCTGAGTTTATGGGCTTAATGGATGAACCTATTAAATCAGCTATATTTCATGCGGCTGATATTATTATGCTATGTGTGATTATCTTAAGTTCTACATTAATTTTATTAGTCATCGTTGATGTTCCTTACCAATTATGGAAATATAAAAAAGATATGATGATGACTAAACAGGAAGTAAAGGATGAGCACAAACAATCAGAGGGGGATCCTTTAGTGAAAGGGCGTATGCGCCAAATGCAAATGGAGATGGCGCAAGGGCGAATGATGAATGATGTGCTTGAAGCGGACGTTATCGTCACTAACCCGACGCATTTTGCAGTTGCTTTAAAATATGATCAATCAAATGCAGGAGCGCCTATATTACTCGCTAAAGGAACTGATTTAGTTGCTGCACATATTAGGAATATAGGCACGGGTGCTGATGTACCATTAGTTGCAGTACCTACTTTAGCGAGGGCTTTATTTTATTCAACTGAAGTGGGCGATGAAATACCTTCAGGTTTATTTCAGGTGGTAGCGCAAGTGTTAGCCTATGTGTATCAATTAAAGATTGCAGAAAAAAAGCACAGCATGAAACCTAGATTTCCTGAGAATTTAGAAGTCCCGAATGAATTTAGAACGCAATAAAGTTTAGTAGAGTAAATAATATGGATTTTACGCAAGTTAAAAAGGCTCTGGGTTTTTTGGGCGAAGCAAAGTTAGGGGCTCCCTTTGTCATCATAATGATGCTGGCGCTTATTGTTATTCCTTTGCCGCCCTTTATACTAGATTTGTTTTTTACCTTTAATATTGCTTTTTCACTGATTATTTTACTGGTTGTAATTTATACCGTCAGACCACTTGATTTTGCCGCATTTCCTAGTGTTATTTTAATTGCAACCCTATTAAGGCTTGCGTTAAATGTTGCGTCGACACGTATCGTTTTATTAAATGGACAAAATGGAGGGGATGCGGCAGGTAAGGTTATTGAAGCTTTTGGTGAGTTTGTTATTGGGGGGAATTTTGCTGTTGGTTTAGTGGTCTTTGGTATTTTAATGGTCATTAATTTTAGCGTTGTCACCAAGGGGGCGGGTAGAATTGCAGAAGTAGGTGCGCGATTCACGTTGGATGCAATGCCTGGTAAGCAAATGGCAATCGATGCAGATTTAAATGCCGGTGTGATTACTCAGGAAGAGGCGAAAGAAAGGCGAGCTGAAATTGCTGAAGAAGCCGATTTTTATGGTTCCATGGATGGTGCTAGCAAATTTGTAAAAGGAGATGCGATTGCTGGGATGATTATCCTAGCAGTGAATATTGTCGGTGGTTTAATTATTGGTGTGGGACAGCATGACATGACGTTTGCTGCCGCTGGTGAAATTTATGTATTATTGACGATTGGCGATGGCTTAGTTGCACAGATTCCTTCATTATTACTTTCAACGGCAGCAGCCATGGTTGTTTCTCGGGTAAGAGGAAGTGATGCTACGGTGGGTGCGCAGATAACGTCGCAATTATTTGCTAACCCTAAGGCATTGAATATTACCGCAGGTATTATGATCACGCTGGGTATTATTCCAGGCATGCCTAACTTAGTTTTTATTCTTATTGCGGGTGCCTTAGCGGCGATGGCCTACTGGATTAAACAGCAAAGTAAATTGACGCAGAAAAAAGAAGCCGATCAAGCTGCTATGTCGCCGGTAGTGGCGCAAGAACCAGAAACAAAAGACTTAAGTTGGGATGATGTGATGCCTGTCGATATTATCGGCTTAGAAGTAGGCTATCGGTTAATTCCATTGGTTGACAAAGGGCAAGGTGGGCAGTTGATGGCGCGTATTAAAGGCGTGCGTAAAAAACTGTCACAAGAATTAGGGTTTTTAATTCCTACGGTACACATACGGGATAATCTTGAGTTAAGCCCGACTAACTACCAGATTTCTTTAATGGGCGTTATGGTTGGGGAGTCGGACATTATGCCTGATAAGGAAATGGCTATTAATCCAGGGCAAGTATTTGGGACTTTAGAGGGGGCGCCGTGCAAAGACCCTGCTTTTGGGTTGGAGGCTGTGTGGATTGAATCAGACCAAAAAGATTACGCACAAACATTGGGGTATACTGTGGTCGATCCAGGTACCGTCGTGGCAACACATTTAAGTCACATCTTACAAAGTAATGCGCATGAATTATTCGGCTATGAAGAGGCGCAGAAGCTTTTGGATAATTTAAGCTCAGTTGCACCTAAGTTAGTTGAAGATTTAGTGCCTACTGTTTTGCCTTTGGGTATTTTTGTTAAAGTATTACAAAATTTACTGCAAGAAGGGGTATCTATTAGGGATGTGCGTAGCATCGCCGAAACTTTGGCGGAATATGGGGTGAAGAGTCAAGATCCTGACATATTAACATCCGCAGTTAGAGTTAGTTTAGGGCGCTTAATATTACAAGAAATAGTGGGCATACAGTCAGATGTCCCTGTTATTACCTTAGAGCAAGACTTGGAACAGTTATTGCATAAAACATTACAGACAGCAAATGAGTCGGGGGCAGGTTTAGAGCCAGGGTTGGCTGAGCAAATGCACCAGTCTCTTGAAGAGAGTGCGCAAAAAATGGAGATAGAAGGTCAAGCTGCTATATTATTAGTTTCTGCCTTTGTTAGGCCTTGGCTTTCCCGGTTTGTGCGTCATTCTATTCCTAGTTTGCGTGTCTTAGCTTATACTGAGATTCCTGAAGATCGTCAGATCAAAGTGGTTTCTACGGTTGGACAACGAACTAATTGAGTTAATAAAGAGGAAACTCGATGAAAATAAAGCGTTTTTTTGCTGACGACATACGTCAGGCAATGCGTATGGTGAAAGATGAATTAGGTAATGATGCTGTTATTATGTCTAATCGCTCCGTAGAAGGAGGCGTAGAGATTGTTGCAGCGCAGGACTTTGATGAGCAACTTGTCCATGAGAACTTAAAAAAACAGCAACAACAAAAAAGAACAGAAGCAGCAAGAAAATCAGCTGAGATGGCAAATCTTGAAGTAGAGGGAGCTAATGCACGGCTTTTAAAGAGTCCACGTAGAGAGCAGAGTTCACCACGTAAAATATTGCAGAATACGCAAACAAGAAATAAATTAGATGAATATGTTGGTTATGCTGAAAAAGTTGATTTTACACGTAAGGATTCAATAGAATCACTAAAAAAAGCGGTTAAACAAAAAGCTAAAGTAACTCAACCACCTAAAAAATTACTTAAAAAACCTCAAGCGAATGGGTTGCAGCAGGCGTTACAGCAAATAAAAGAAAGCATGACGAGTGCAACGAATGATATGTTGCAAGAAATGCGCGTGGAAATGCGCAAAGAAGTTAATAATATAAAATCAGCATTAGAAGAAGCTCCACGTACTGACGTGGTCAGCAACGAGCAATTGACTAAATCACCTGTACGCCTAGACTTATTACGGCGGTTATCCAATATAGGTTTATCTAAAAAGTTAAGTATAAAAATTGCAAATCGCTTAGAAAGCCATAAAGATTCAGAGGTTATATGGAATAAAGCGCTGGAGATGTTAAGAAAAGTCTTACCTGTTGCTGGGGGAGATATTTTAAAAAAGGGGGGAGTTGTTGCTTTAGTGGGGCCTACGGGGGTTGGTAAAACAACCACGGTGGCTAAGCTTGCTGCACAGTTTATTTTGCATTATGGGTCAAGTCGAGATATTGCTCTTATTACCATGGATAATTACCGAATTGGGGCGCATGAGCAGTTAAGTATCTATGGCCGCATTCTAGGCATTCCCGTTCGTGTTGCTTCAAATTCACAAGAACTGTATTCATTAGTGGAAAGTTTTAGTAATAAACGATTAGTATTGATTGACACTGCAGGTGTGAGCCAGAAAGACCAGCGTATGCTAGAGCAAATGAGTAGTCTGCATGAATCTGGCATTACAGTGACCTCATATTTAGTGATGTCAGCAACAACGCAAATTAAAGCGATGGCTGAAATTATAGAAGGCTTTGCAATTTTTGATGCACGAGCGTGTATTTTAACTAAAATGGATGAAACGGCTGAAACGGGCAATGCTGTCTCGACCTTAATTGAATATCAGCTGCCCATTGCTTTTATTACCGATGGGCAGCAAGTCCCCGAAGATATTCATGAGGCGAGCGCCGAGGTATTAATTGATAAATGCATTACGGAGTCAGAAATGAATACCGATACCATTGAAGATGATGACGAATGGTTGGCGGCTGGCTATGCGTAAATTACAAGATCAAGCGGCAGGTATTAGAAAGTTAAAACGCGTAAATCCTGTCAGAGTCATTGCTGTTATTAGTGGTAAAGGCGGGGTTGGGAAAACTAATATAGCCGTTAATCTAGGTGTCTCTTTAGCACAACAAGGGCAGCGAGTTGCTCTTTTTGATGCTGATATGGGGCTGGCCAATGTTGATATTTTATTAGGTATGCAGCCGAAATTTAATTTATCTCATGTCTTAAGTGGCGAAAAGACCATGTTAGATATTATTGAAACAGGGCCTTTTGATTTAAAAGTAATCCCAGCTTCTTCTGGGTTACAACATATGTCAGAGTTAAATGCTTCTGAGCAATCAGAAGTGATTCATGCGTTTAGTAATTTGAGCGATGAGATTGATGTTTTAATTGTTGATACGGCAGCAGGCATAGCAGGTAATGTCGTTAGCTTTGCAAGAGCCTGTCAGGAAGTGATGGTTATTGTTTCTGATGAGCCGACTTCTTTAACTGATGCTTATGCCTTTATTAAATTACTTAACCGAGACTATGGCTTATTTCAATTTCATATTTTGGCAAATATGGTTCAATCTCCTCAGCATGGACAGCGTTTATTTAAAAAGTTATCTAATGTAACAGATGACTATTTAGATGTTGTATTAAGCTATGCTGGCGCTATTCCTTTTGATGAATCCTTGCGTAAAGCAGTGCAAAAACAGTCTGCTGTTGTTGAGAGCTTTCCTCGGTCACGTGCATCCCATGCATTTAAAGCGATTGCTCAGCGAATTATGGGCTGGCCAGTCAAATCTCAAATTGGCGGGCATTTAGAGTTTTTTGTTGAACGAATGATTCAGTATGAAACACAAGAGCACGCTGCATGAGCGGCGTAGCAATGTATAATAAAGTGCAGGCATCTGGTGCTGCAGATGCCCAAATTATTGAATATGCCCCTTTAGTTAAGCGTATTGCTTATCATTTATCAAATAAACTTCCCTCATCTATCTTAATTGATGATTTAATTCAGGCCGGTATGTTAGGTTTATTGGATGCTTTAAAAAATTACGATCCTACGCAAGGAGCAAGTTTTGAAACTTATGCAGGCATACGAATTAGAGGAGCAATGCTTGATGAAGTAAGGCATTCAGATTGGACGCCACGGTCTGTGCATAAAAAATCGCGAGAAGTTTCTAAAGCGATTAAAGAGATTGAAGATAAAACCTCAGAAAATGCAAGGCCGAGTGATATTGCTAGTCACTTAGGTATATCGTTGGACGAATATCACCATGTATTACAGGATTCTGCCAGTAGCCGATTCTTTAGTGTTGAGGAGTTAGCGCAATCTGGGGATTCATTTCTTGATGAGTGTGCCGATAGTAGCCATAACCCTGTTGAAAGATTAACCGGTGAAGATTTTCAGCAAGCACTTGCGGCGGCAATTGAGCAATTGCCGGAGCGTGAAAAGTTAGTTATTTCACTTTATTATAATGAAGAACTAAATTTAAAAGAAATTGGTGAAGTTTTAAATGTAAGTGAATCGCGAGTTAGCCAAATAAGTAGTCAGGCTATGTTAAGATTAAGGGCGAAGCTTGCAGAATGGGTTGATGAAGATACTGAGCTATTGTTAAATAGAGAGTGATGTATTATTTTGCTCAATAAATTAAATAGTTATAGACTTAAAGATAAGATGGAGAATGGTCTTGGATAGAAATATGAAGATTCTTGTAGTTGATGATTTTTCAACGATGAGACGTATTGTAAAAAACTTATTGAGAGATCTGGGGTTTACGAATACTTTTGAAGCTGATGATGGAAAAACAGCGTTGCCTATGCTGCAAACAGGAAATTTTGATTTTCTTGTTACTGATTGGAATATGCCGGGAATGACAGGCATTGAGTTATTGAAAGCAGTGCGGGCGGATCCTAAGCTCGCTAAGTTACCTGTTTTAATGGTGACGGCAGAAGCTAAACGTGAGCAAATTATTCTTGCCGCTCAAACGGGGGTCAATGGTTATGTTATTAAACCCTTTACAGCGATAACACTAAAAGAAAAGATTGGTAAGATTTTTGAGCGTATAGAAGGTTAATTTAAAAGGTATTTCTCAATGACTGAACAAGATCAGGAAGCACAGCTTTTGCTTGCTAAAAATTTAATACAAGCGTTAGAGAGCAGTGATGAGGTCGCAGCAGATAAGATTTTAGATGAAATTGCCGCTTTACGTGAGTCGACGTTATTCCAAGAAGTAGGGCGGTTAACAAGGCAGCTTCATGATTCAATGAATAATTTTTCTTTAGATGCCAAAATGGCTGAATTAACAGCAAATGATATTCCTGATGCTAAAGAGCGATTACATTATGTTATTTCCATGACAGAACAAGCTGCGAATAGTACTTTAGGTGTTGTAGAAGATTTGCTACCGGTTTCGAAAGTGCTCAATGAGCAGGCAGTTGAATTATCAGGTAAGTGGGATCGGTTTTTAGCGAAAGATATGCCATTTGAAGAATTTAAAATGATGAGTACTGATATTACTGCGTATTTTTCACAAACCAAAAATGATTTAAATAGTGTTCAAACTGGATTGACTGATATTTTAATGGCGCAAAGCTTTCAAGATATAACAGGGCAAATCATTAAAAAAGTAATTACTTTAGTCGAAGATTTAGAGCAAGGAATGGTCGCATTAGTGAGGATTTCAGGGGGGACAGCGAAACCAGAAAAAACAGCCAGCTCTGATACTGCATTACCAGGGCCTGTTGTTCCAGGTGTTGATGATAAGGCTAATGATGTCGCAAAAAAACAAGATGATGTTGATGATCTTTTATCTAGTTTAGGTTTCTGAGGACAATAATATGGCGATTGACCTTGAAGATGAAATTTTACAAGATTTTTTAGTTGAAGCTGGAGAGATTCTAGAGCAACTAGGTGAGCAATTAGTAGAATTAGAAAATGCACCTGAAGACAGTGAGTTATTAAATGCTATTTTTCGTGGCTTCCATACTATAAAGGGAGGTGCGGGGTTTTTAGCTTTAGATGCAATGGTGGGCGTTTGTCATAAAGCAGAAGATGTATTTAATATTCTTCGTCAAGGCGATAGAGTTGTCGATACAGAGTTGATGGATGTTATTTTACAAGTTGTCGATCACTTAAATGAAATGTTTGCTGCTGTTCACTCAGGGCAATTTCCTAGGCATGTTGAGCAGTCATTACTTGATAAATTACAAAGCTTTACGGAACCGAAGTCTACAGCTCCTGCTATTGTTGTCGAATCAGTACCGGTGGTAGTTGATACTCGAAGTGAAGAGCCTATTAATACGACTGAAAATTCGGATGAAGTGGTAGAGCTTGCTGATGCAAGTCATGCGGTGGAGCAAGAATTTGAATTAATGCTTGGTTCTGTTGACGCTGATGTGGTTGATAGTGATGAAATTACAGAATCTGAATTTGATGATTTATTAGATACCTTACATGGCGAAGGCGGGTCACCAACACCTGTAAAGTCAGAAAAAACGGCAGAAGAACTAGATCCTTCAGGTGATATTACAGAAGAAGAGTTTGATAGTTTATTGGATGAGCTGCATGGAAAGGGCAGCTTTGATATTGCAAATATTCCAGGTGCTAAAGAAGAAAAAACTGCTGAATCTGTTGCTGAAGTTAGTTCAGGTGATATTACTGATGAAGAGTTTGACAAAGTCATGGATGATTTACATGGCAAAGGGAAGTTTTCATTAGGCGCGGTTGGTGCGGTGTCAGAAAAAGATGACGTAGTGGCATCTGTCGAAGAAGTCTCTGAAATTATTCCTGAGCCGAAACCGGTTCCAGTTCCTGAAGTAAAGAAAACTGAAATTGAGCCTTTAGAGAAAAAGGTAGCGGTAGAAAAAAAATCAACACCTGCAAAAGCAGCACCTAAAAGCGAAGCAACTGTTCGAGTTGATACACAAACTCTCGACAATATTATGAATATGGTCGGGGAGTTGGTTCTCGTTAGAAACCGCTTTCAAACGTTGGCGGCTGAAAGTGAAGATGAGAATGTTGCTAAAGCAGTGGGTAATTTAGACGTTGTGACTGCCGATTTGCAACTTGCTGTGATGAAAACAAGAATGCAGCCAATTAAAAAAGTTTTTGGTCGATTTCCTCGTGTTGTCAGGGATTTAGCGCGAAGTTTAAAAAAGGAAATTGCACTCGAATTAGTTGGTGAAGAAACAGATTTAGATAAAAATTTAGTTGAAGCCTTAGCTGATCCATTAGTGCATTTAATTAGAAATGCTGTTGATCATGGTATTGAGTTGCCTGATGACCGTGAAGCAGCAGGAAAATCAAGAGAAGGTAGGGTTATTTTATCTGCTTCTCAAGAGGGTGATCATATAGAGTTAACCATTCAAGATAACGGTAAAGGAATGAATGCCGATCATTTACGGGGAGTTGCTGTTAGCAAAGGGCTAATGGATGAGGAATCTGCTGCCCGACTTGAAGATAAAGAATGTTATAACTTAATTTTTGCACCTGGTTTTTCAACTAAAACTGAAATATCCGATGTATCTGGTCGTGGCGTGGGAATGGATGTGGTTAAAACTCGCATCAGTCAATTAAATGGAACGGTGGAGATTAACTCCGAAGAAGGCGTCGGAAGTGTCATTATTATTAAAGTCCCATTGACGCTGGCAATTATGCCGACATTAATGGTCAAACTGAATAATCAATTTTTTGCACTCCCTTTAGCGAGTGTTTTAGAGATTTTAGACTTAGATTTAAGGAAAACCAAAGTTGTTGATGGGCAAATGGTTATTATGGTGAGAAATAGTGCCTTGCCGTTATTCTATTTAAGTGAATGGTTGGTTCATGACCCTGCTTACGTTACCGATAAATCGGAGCATGCGCATGTTGTTGTGGTCAACTCTGGTGGACGTCAAATTGGTTTTGTAGTCGATCAGTTAATTGGGCAAGAAGAGGTTGTTATTAAAGCTTTAGGGGCTAAACTTCAAGGGCTTGATGGTTTGGCTGGTGCGACAATTACAGGCAATGGGCAAATTGCATTAATATTAGATGTGCCTGGTTTAATGAAAAGATATGCCGGATAGCTCATGTACTATTGTCATATTTTTGTAGCAGACTTGTTACCAGCCATTTGATCTAAAAATCCATATATTATGAGTAAAAAAATGAAAATATGGGCGGTATCTAATCAAAAAGGTGGTGTCGGTAAAACGACAACAGTCGTTTCATTGGGGGGGCTTTTATCTTCATGGGGCTATAAGACTTTATTAGTTGACTTAGATCCTCATGGGTCGTTGACTAGCTATTTTAAGCACAACCCTGATACTATCGAAGGGTCTGTTTATAATGTTTTTCAAAACGCAAGTAGAAAGCATAAAGACTTCAATCCTCGTCCTTATATTTTAAAAACAGATTTTCCGGAATTATCTATCTTGCCTGCCTCAACGGCTATTGCAACTTTAGACAGACAAGTTGCTTCACTGGGTGGAATGGGCTTGGTTATTTCAAATGCATTAGCAGATGTAGCGGATGACTATGATTATGTCATTATTGATAGCCCGCCTATGCTGGGTGTCTTAATGGTAAATGCATTAGCTGCATGTGATTATTTGTTGGTTCCGGTGATAACGGAATACTTAGCTTTACAGGGCTTAGATAGAATGATTAATACCATTAAAATGGTTTTTAAGTCCAGAAAAGCACCGCCTGGGTTTAAAATTATTCCAACTATGTTTGATAAGCGCACAAAAGCTGCAATGGAGTGCCGCGCGACGGTATTGGAAAAATACCCTGATTATGCTTGGGATCAATTTATACCTATAGATACTAAGTTAAGAGAAGCTAGCAGTTTAGGTATTCCTGCTTCAATTTATGATTCTACCTCTAAGGCTGTGGCGAGTTACTCGAATTTATTAGATGAATTGCTAGAAAAAAAGCATAAGAGATGAGTAAGGGACAATCGGTTAATAAGCCTTTTATGGAGCCAGAAAAGGCGTTAGATGCTTATTTATCCACCTTATTAACTAATATTTCCATTGAAACACTCGCTAAAATTAATACTAAAGAGCAGGAGGTATTAGTTAAGGAGTCATCGATCAATGTTGATGCACCTACTGAACAAGTAGAAGCAAAAGAAATATTGCCTGCAGAGACAGAAGAATCTTTAGCCCTAAGTTCTCTTGCCATCATGCCGCGATATGCAAAAGAAGAGTTTTCTGCCTTGTTTTTTAAAGTAGGGCACCTTATTTTAGCGGTACCGTTAATCGACTTAGGACGAACGGTAAGATTTGACTCTAAATTAACCAGTATTCCTCAGCAGCCCATTTGGTTTATGGGGCTGAAACTAGATCAAAATAAAAAAATAGGTGTGTTGAATATGGCATACTTAATTCATGGTCGTAGTAAGGCTGAAAAGAGAAGCTATGCAGAGCAGCCCTTTAAAAATATTATTTTAACTGAAGACACTAACTGGGGTTTTGCGTGTGATGAAATTTTATCGATTAAAAAAATAACGCCAAATCAAGTAAGGTGGCGAACTGATCGTAAAAAAAGGGCGTGGTTAGTGGGTACTATTATTGAAGAGTTAGTTGTTCTTGTTGATATAAATGAGTTAGTTCCAAAGCGTACAGAAAAGAACAAATAAGGATAGCTATTTTAATGGGGTTATATCTATAGGTATACTTCTTGAATGGTATATCCTATGGTATATAATCATTACTCAAGATTTTGGTATTAAAAAATTAGGCGATTCAACATGAGTGATGACAGTAATCAAAATGATCCTTTAATGCAATGGGTTACTTTTAGGTTAGGTGAAGAAAAATACGGTATTAATGTAATGCAAGTTCAGGAAGTATTAAGAGTTTCTGAAATTGCTCCCGTACCAGGCGCACCGACTTATGTTCTAGGTATTATTAATTTGCGGGGAAATGTGGTTACTGTGATTGATACCCGCAATCGCTTTGGTTTAATGTCTATAGAGCAGAATGATGCCACACGAATTGTTATTATAGAAACGGATGCACATATTATTGGCATAATGGTCGATAGCGTTGCTGAAGTAGTTGATTTACGTGCTTCAGAAATAGAAACTGCACCTAATGTCGGTAATGCCGAAAGTTCTAAATATATACAAGGTGTAACAAGTAGGGATAATGATTTGCTAATACTTGTCGACTTAAATAAATTTTTAAGTGATGAAGAAAATTCTGAGCTAGATATGTTTTAAATTATTTTTTATTTTTGAGGCTGACTATTGAGGGGGACTTATGGATATTCAACCTATTTCACACGTAAATGAAATAAAAAGACTAAAAAAAATTCACCGTGATGACAGTCAGCAAAAAAAGCAGCCTGCAACACAAAAACCGTCCAATAATACTGAACAACAACAAGATGAAGAAGCAGATGTACAACATATTGATGAACGTGTTTAACTCTACTCAGTTGATGATAGTTATTGGCTGTTTCCTGGTCTTGTTTGTCGGTATGCTGTGGCTGTTTTTTTCTCATTACAAGTTAAAAAAAGACTATGCTAAATTACTAGAAGAAATATCTAGCATGAATAAAGATGTTTCGGGCTTGTGTGCGGCGGCTGTGCAAGTGGACTCTCGAGTAGCTCGAAGTTGTGAGCAAGTTAATGAGCTTGTTGAGCGTATAGATAACTATGGTGGAGATGATATTGTTTCCTCTGCCTACCAAGCTGTGATTGATAAGGTTCAAGAAGGCTTTAGTGAGCAAGATATTATCAAAGAATGTGGTTTAAGTCGCGAAGAAGCAGCGTTATTAATTAAGTTACACGGCTAAGTTGTTGTCTTTATTTAAAGTCTCTACTGTATTTAAGCGATATAAAGTCCTATTTATTTGTTGGGTTGTTTTTTATAGTACACAAGCTGTAGCGGTTGAATATACAGCAACCTTTACTTTAGAAGAAACCTGGCAAGCAAAAAGCAGTCGTTTACAATGTGAGCTAACTCAAGCAATAGAGAATTATGGGGAAGTGTTTTTTTCCATTAAACCTGAAGAGGTATTGCAGTTCGGCTTGTATCATAAAAACTCTACTTTAACTCCGGTATCTAAAGGGAATCTTTCCGTTCTCCCTGGTCCTTGGATGCATGAATATCCCTCTTTACATAATTACCCCCTTTATATAGATCGTCGAAAAAAATCTAAATATTTTTCTATTTTTGAAAAAAATGCTGAAAATCTAGCTGTCGCTTTGTTGGCTAAGCAATTTCCCGTGTTTACTTATGCTCAGCTGGATGGCACAGGCAAAGAAGAGTATGTGAAAGTTATCTCATCTGCTATTAAATTTTCATCGAGTTATGAAGATTTTTTGTTATGTAGAGAAAAATTAATCCCTTATGCGCTGAAATCTTTTCAGGATAAAGTCTTTTATTACCCTGAAGGCAGCTCATCCGTGCTGAAAGGTGCTCAGTCAGCGCTAGATAAAATAGCATTTTATTTAACAGTATTACCAAAATCTAAATTAGTCCTGGTGAGTGAGACCTCTACGACAGGAAAGGTAGATGGTAAGCTTTATAACCGCAGAGCACAATCTGTCATAGAGTATTTAAAGCAAAAAGGGGTTAAAAAAAGTCGAATTTCGGTTAAGCCTAGTTTTTTTGTGCCCAATATAAAAACACAAGTGAATACTATTCGATCTCATATTTTTGGCCCTGATGTACTCAAAACATATAAATATGCAGAAGGACGGTTTTATTTAACGAAAGAGGCTAAGTTACGCTTAAACCTTGCCGCTAAATACATGCTGGTACAGAAAAAGCCTTTAATTATTAATGCTCACAGTGATAGAACGGCAAGCCGAAAGAATTATAAAAGGCTTTCTCAGCAACGAGGGGACGTAGTTAAAAAATATTTATTAGCACAAGGGCTTGCTCCAGAAAAAATAATTGTTCGTGCTTATGGGACTAGCAGACCGCTTGCAACGAACCGAACAAGAGAGGGGCGCGCAATGAATAGGCGAATTATTTTGAGCTTTCCTTTTTGATTTAATTAGACTTTTTTATTTTTGAGGTATTTTTTTTAAAAATATACTATTTTTTCCTTGAATTGAATGTCCAAATCACACATAATAGCTGTTCTTCAACGCATTGGTTGTCGACATTATGGTTACTGTGTCGGTCCTCTCGCAACGATATTCTGTCAACTCCGCCAGGCCTGGAAGGGAGCAACGGTAGCAGAAAACTCGTGTGCCGAGATGTGGCTGGCATGGTTTCCGCCCAAATCTTAAATTCCACTACTCTGTCATGAGTCATCAGGTACTTGCCAGAAAATGGCGCCCCCATAATTTCACTGAAATTGTTGGTCAAGAACACGTCAGTACATCCCTAATTAATGCTTTACAGCATGACCGATTACATCACGCTTATTTATTTACAGGAACAAGAGGTGTTGGTAAAACCAGCATTGCTAGAATTCTTGCCAAAGCGATCAATTGTGAAAACCTACAAAACTTTAACCCCTGTGGTCAATGTGATAATTGCTTAGCACTCGATGAAGGGCGATTTTTAGATTTAATAGAAGTGGATGCTGCATCACGCACAAAAGTAGAAGACACCAGAGATCTTTTAGATAACGCGCAATACGCACCAAACCAAGCTAAATTTAAAGTGTATCTCATTGATGAGGTGCATATGTTATCGGGCCATAGTTTTAATGCGTTACTTAAAACGTTAGAAGAGCCACCGGAACATGTGAAATTCTTATTAGCGACTACCGACCCACAAAAAATTCCTGTCACTGTTTTATCACGCTGTTTACAGTTCAATTTAAAACGCCTTAGCATTAGTCAAATTACTCAGCAAATGGCCTATATATTGGGCGAAGAAAAGATTACATTCACTGATTCGGCAATTAAATTATTAGCACGAAGTGCTGATGGAAGTATGCGTGATGGTCTTAGCTTATTAGATCAGGCAATTGTTTTTGGTGATGGCGATGTTAATAGTGATGTCGTCAACAGCATGCTTGGTACCATGGCGCAACAGCCGGTAGAGCAGTTATTACGATCCCTTGCTGATGCGGATGCCGAAGCGATTTTACAGCAAGTACAAGACATCTCCGAGCTATCACCAGATTTTTTAAAATTATTACAACAAATAATAGAAATGATACATCAGCTATCATTGGTGAAAATGGTTCCTAATTTTTCAGGTGCTGATGATCAAGAGTTGTTGGCAGAGTTAAGTGCTTTATTTTCTGCAGAAGAGTTGCAGTTGTATTATCAGATTGCTTTATTGGGCCAAAAGGATTTAAATTTAGCACCAAACCCTAAATCTGGGTTTGAGATGCTTATGTTAAGAATGCTTACCTTTACTCCTGTAAAAAAGGGAGTGGAAAAAAATGGGGTTATCCCTAGCGGTCAACCAATAAAAGCACAGTTGCAACCAGCTAAACTTAAGACTGTAAACCCAGTAACTGTTGTTACTCCTCCCCCCGTAAAGCCTGCTAAGCAAAGTTCAGGGCATGAATGGAGTGACATTGTGCAGGCGCTTAATCTTTCAGGCTTAACACGAGAGTTAGCAAATAACTGCATTCTTGAAAGTGTCGATGACAAAAAGTGTCAGTTAATTCTGGATCCTAAACAAGTAAGAACGCCGCGACAAGAAGAAAAATTAGAAGCTGCGTTACAAAGCTATTTTTCTAAGCCGATAAAGTTATTAATTAAAGCCGAAAAAGTTTCATTAGACACCCCGGCTGTAAAAATACAGCAAGCAAAAATCAACCGGCAACAAGAAGCGGTGGAAGCAATTGATGCGAGTGAAAATATACAAGCATTAAAAACAAATTTTGATGCCCGAATAATTCCGGGTTCAGTAGAGCCTGTAGAACATAAAGAGGAATGAGTATGAAAGGTGCATTAGGTAACATTATGCAGCAAGCACAAAAAATGCAAGAAGATATGCAGAATGTTAAAAAAGAACTTGCAGCGATCGAGGTAACCGGTGAATCAGGCGGCGGTATGGTCAGTATTTTAATGACTGGAACGAGAGAAGTTCGCAAAGTTTCTATTGATGATGCTCTAGTAGGTGATGATAAAGAAATGCTAGAAGATTTAGTGGCAGCAGCTATTAATGATGCGGTTCATAAAGTTTCTAAAATTAAAAAAGAAAAAATGACCGAGGTTACTTCTGGTATGCCGCTACCTCCTGGTTTTCAGATGCCATTCTAATGCTACAAAAACAAGGCTTATTAACCGATGTTATTGATGCGCTATGTTGCTTACCAGGCGTAGGGCCTAAATCGGCACAGCGCATGGCATTGCATTTATTTCAGCGTGATCGAGGTGGTGCAGGTAATTTAGCTAAAGTATTACAAGTTGCTGTTGATAAGCTTCAATATTGTAAACAATGCAGAACACTATCGGAATATGAGTTATGTGAGCTTTGTCGTAGCCCTAAACGTAATGAGAAAACTATCTGCGTTGTTGAGAGCCCAGCAGATGTTTGGGTTATTAGCCAAGCAAATGATTATAATGGGCAATTTTTTGTCTTAAATGGACGGCTATCACCTTTAGACGGTATTGGTCCTGAAGAAATTGGCCTAGATATTTTAGAGCAGCAATTAGAGAGTAATGGAGTGACGGAACTTATTTTGGCAACCAATGCAACGGTTGAGGGTGAGGCTACTGCGCATTTTATTGCACAAATTGCACAACAATATAAAATTAAAGTAAGTCGACTAGCACAAGGGGTGCCTGTTGGTGGCGAACTTGAATTTTTAGATAGCTCTACATTAGCCCATGCATTTTCGGGTAGACGAATTATTGAGTGAGAATAAATTATGAGTGATTGTTTATTTTGTAAGATGGTAGAAAAAGAAATAATACCAGATATTGTTTATGAAGATGAGAGGGTATTAGCTTTTAGAGATATTAACCCACAAGCTCCCGTTCATATTTTGGTCATTCCCAAGCAGCATATTGCTACTTTAAATGAATGTGGTGAAAATGATATAGCAGGTATTTTATTGCAAACAGTCGTTAAAATAGCCAAGCTTGAAGGTGTTGAAGAATCAGGATACCGCACGGTTATCAATTGCAATAAAGACGGTGGGCAAGAAGTAGGGCATTTACACCTTCATTTATTAGCAAAAAGACAGATGCAATGGCCGCCAGGCTAATCCCATCTCAATAGATTGATGCTTAAACCCTGATGCATATTGTGTGCAAGGTTTTATGCGGGGTGGGTAAAGCGTCTTTTTGCAAAACCCATCAACAGCATTGTTCAGCTCATCATTAGTCGTGATTAAAACTGTGAAGCAATTTGACGCTGAATTTTTTCAGCCATTGCTTTGCTATCGTTAGCATCGCGAACCGGGCGGCCAATAACAATATAATCCGCCCCATTTTGAAAAGCCTGCTCAACGGTAACCACTCGTTTTTGGTCATCCTCTACGCGATTATCAACAGGACGAACGCCAGGTGTAATAACCAGTAGTTTATGATCTAACTGTTCACGTAGCATGGGCACTTCTAAGCCCGAAGAAACAATGCCGTCACAGCCAATAGATAAAGCTCGTTTAGCGCGAGATAAGACTAAATTTTGCACATCACATTGAAAGCCTAGGTCATCTAAATCCCCTCGGTCTAAGCTAGTTAAAGCGGTAACGGCAAGGACTTTTAAATCCCCTTTATCCTTGGCGGCAGCTTCCATAATAGAATCATTACCATGAATGGTTGCCATATCAACGCCTTTACTACTTAACGCCTTAATTGCACGTCCAACGGTAGCTGGAATATCAAAAAACTTAAGATCGACAAAAATTTTCTTATTACGTGCTTTTAGCCACTCAATAAATGCAAAATAATCGCCTGACATAAAAATTTCCATGCCGACTTTATAAAATATAACGGAGTCCCCGAGCTCTTCAACCATCGCTTTAGCTTCGTCAATGCTAGGAAAGTCTAATGCCATAATTAAGCGTTCAGGCGTTGGTATGTTTTTTTGAGAGATAAAATTTTGAGTCATAGTTGATTGGAGATATTAAGGAATGAGGGGTTTTATTTATAACAAATGAGGCGATGCAAAATCGAAAATTTACCGCAAATATTGGTTGTAAGTAATCATCTGATTTTCATGGTTTATGGGGTGTGTTTTTTAAATCAGAGCTTTACCTGATGGTGGTGAGATAAGTGTTGGATTTAAATGTTAGTGATTAAATAAGCCTTATTGCAATGCGGTAAATGGTAGCAGAAAATAGGTATAGAGTGATATATGTTTTCTTTTATTGATTGCAAAATTCTGCATGAAAAAATCAGATAAATAAAAAATGATCAAAAAACTTGCTCATAAACCAGTATTCAGAAAATTATTGTTTGTGAAAAGGTATACTCGGACCTTCAGGATTGTGTATGAAGTTTAAGGGAATAACTCACTTACAGAGGTGGGTTAGCTAGACCACTTTCAATAATGTTAATAGTTTCGCCAACTCTTAATAAACCTGTTGAATCATGTAAAGCATTCTGCCCAAAAAATACTTTATTATTCCATTTTCGTGTTTGGGATAAAGTGCGCAAAGGTTCTTTATCGCTTATTGCTGTCGCTGGGTCGATTTGGGGAACAGAGCAGCGTGAGCAGGGTTTGGGCAGTCTAAAGTCTATTGAGCCAATCCTGATTTTACGCCATGTATCTTCTTCATAGCTTGTACAGTCAGAAATGACAATATTAGGTCGAAAGCGCTCCATAGATAGATTGAGCCCCATTTGTTTGTTAAGAAGAGCAAGAGAGGCTTCTGAGGTAATTAAAAATGGAAAGCCATCACTAAAAGCTGCGCGGTCATCAGGGGAGGAAAAATTTTGATCTACTTGACGAATACTATTCTTTGCTTGATAAACCAATTGGCATGGCTGATCTAAGAAATCACTAAACCATTGATTGGCCTGTTGACTGATGGTTTCGGCAGCGCAGTATTCACCCCAAATATTGATATGAATTGAGTGCTGAGTTTTTGGTGTTAGGGATAAAACTAAATCTGATTTGTTGGGTGCCGAAATAATAAGCGATTGCTTATTAATTTTGGTTTTGATCAGTGCCATTTTGGGTAAGCGGCGCTGTGATAAAAATTGCTTATTTTGATCAACCAGCATCCATTGGCGGTCATATTTAAAGCCTGTTTCAATAATTTTGGATTCAGTTAATTGAATGCCAGAAAGCGACTTAACAGGGTATATATAAATGGCGCTGATTTTGCTCATCTATATTAAACGAATAAAGCCTCTACTGCACTTCCTGTTACATTCGCTTGGGCCGAGTAAACATCGTCAGGGCTTTCTTGTACTGCGTCATTGAGTTTATTTAGGCGCTCTTCAGTCGAAAACTCTTCTGTTGATTGGTCGCTCTCTAGTCGGGTTGCATCTGCTGTTTTATTGGCTTCACGGCTTTGTTCGGAATCATTTTCAGAATTACTTTCTTCGCTGGCTTCTGCACGAGCTGATAATTGAGCCCCAGTAGATGAAATAATGACATCCTCGTTACTTGGAGAAGAGGGAGCTTGTTCCTGTGTGGTACTAGGCTTTTCTTTATTTGCTTCTTGGGTCGCTTGACCAACCAAGTACTCTTGGCTAGAAGCACTGCCTACGGATGAATTTGCATTTATTTCCATGATAAACCTCACTAAACAATAAGTTCAATGTAATAATAACGCTTCTTTATGTAAGAATCTATGGCTTATTTTTATAAGAGTCAGAATTATAAGGATAGTTATTACAATTAATCGCCCTAAGCTAGTGTAACCAGTTGCTGACTGTAATTGATTTTTATTCTAGTGAGATTTTAAGGTTTCAAAAATGTTTAGTTCCTCTCAGTTTTATAGTTTTTTTTTATTACTATTGTTTTTGGGCATTAATCAAAATGCTTTTTCAGCTCCCGTACAAGAGATCAAGGTTGCTTATTTAACTCAAGAAAAGAGGCCTGCCGCAGCGTTATCGAATTTGGAAGAGTTTGTTAAAGATAAAGGCTGGCAAGGTGCTAAGCTTGCTTTAAATGATAATAATACCACCGGGAAATTCACAGGGCAGGCTTATCGTTTAGAGCAAAAAATTGTTCCGGTAGATGCGGATATTAAACCAGTATTTTTAAGTTTATTAAAAGATAAATATCAATTGATTATCGTTAATTTACCCGCACAGCAGTTAGTTGAAATTAGCGCATTAAATAATCAGCAGGCTTTATTATTTGATGTGGCAACTGATACCGATTCACTGCGCAGTACAAATTGTTTATCGGATGTCTTGCATATGCTACCAAGTCGGGCAATGCGAGCGGATGCTTTAGCGCAATACATGCGTAAAAAACGCTGGAATAAATGGTTTTTAGTGGTAGGGAATACAGCTGAGGATCGGTTATATGCGCAGGCAATAAAACGCTCGGCTAAGAGGTTTGCTATGAAAATTGTTGCTGAAAAAACTTGGACGCATAGTTTTGATGCACGAAGAACGGCGCAATCAGATGTCCCTGTATTTTCCCAAGTGGGTGATTATGATGTGCTTGTTGTTGCGGATGAGCAGGGCTTATTTGGCGAATATTTGAGTTATCGGAGTTGGTTACCTAGACCCGTGATTGGCACGCAAGGTTTAAAAGCAACGGTGTGGCATAAAACTCATGAGCAGTGGGGGGCGGTACAAATTCAAAATAGGTTTAAAGCGTTAGCGGGTAGGCCAATGGTAGAAGAAGATTACGCGGCTTATTTAGCGTTGAGGTCTATTGGTGAGGCCGTGACTCGGACAAAAGAAATCAGCGCAGATTCGGTGAAGACTTTTTTATTAAGTGAAAAATTTAAATTACAAGGTTATAAAGGAAGGCCGCTAAGTTTTCGTCCGTGGAATGGTCAATTACGTCAAGCAGTTTTATTAGCCGCCCCGACATCCATTGTTGCTACTCCTCCATTAGAAGGGTATTTACACCCTAAAAATGAACTTGATACTTTAGGCTATGACCAGCCAGAAGTGCATTGCCAATAGGAAACATTATGAAATTGAGATTTAGTTTAAGCATCGGCTTGCTTTTGTGTTCCAGCATAAGTTATTCAGAAACTATTTTTGTTACCCTGGAGAAAGATAATGCCATTGCTATTGTTGATCCTATTGCAGGGAAGTTAGTTAAAACGGTTGAAATTGGGCAAAGACCACGCGGGATTGCATTGAGCCCTGATCAAAAACACCTTTATATTGCAACGAGTGATGATGATACTGTTATTGTCGTGGATACAGAGACTTTAAAGGTGGTCGCTAGGTTACCGTCAGGAGAAGACCCAGAAACGTTTGCCATTAATTCTGAAGGAACAAGGATGTATGTGTCTAATGAGGATGACAATCAAATTACAGTCATCAATTTGGCTGAGAATAAAGCAGAAAAAACAGTCCCTGTTGGTGTGGAGCCTGAAGGAATAGCGGTTAGCCCGAATAATGAATGGATTGTTAGTGCTTCAGAAACAACCAATATGGTGCACTGGATTGATGCAAAAACATTAGAGATAAAAGCCAATACATTAGTCGACCCTCGACCTCGTGCGCTTAGTTTTACGGCAGATGGCAAGCAGCTGTGGGTTACATCAGAAATGAATAGTACCGCAATGGTGATTGATGTTGCGACAAAAGAAATCACACAAACCATACGCTTTGCAATTCCGGCGGTAGGGCAAGAAAAAATTCAACCTGTTGGAGTGGTGATAGATGCAGAGCAAAACTGGGCTTATGTTGCGTTAGGCCCTGCCAATCGAGTCGCGGTTGTTAATGCACAAACCTATGAAGTTGAAAAATATTTATTGGTGGGTGCACGAGTGTGGAATTTAGCTTTTTCACCAAAGCAAGAGCGCTTATATACAACAAATGGTGTCAGTCATGATATTTCACTGATTGATACGCAGACTCATAAAGTGACCAAGTCGATTGCTGTTGGACGTTACCCTTGGGGTTTGGCGGTTAAAAAATGACTATAGCGGCTTTGGAAATTAATCAACTTGATTTCTCTTATGGAAAGAAGCAAGTCTTACATGGCTTAACTTTTAATGTAGAGGTGGGGCAGTGTAGTTTTTTATTGGGGCCTAACGGTGCGGGAAAATCGACACTTTTTTCATTAATAACGCGCTTGTATGACCAAGATAAAAATAATATTAGATTGGCGGGTATTGATATTAAAGCCCAGCCTTTAAAAGCGCTAGCTCAATTAGGGGTTGTTTTTCAACAGACGACTTTAGATTTAGATTTAAGTGTTAAGCAAAATTTACTTTACCATGCTGCGCTGCAAGGGATATCACGTAAAAAAGCTAAAATTTTAATTCAGCAGCAGCTAGAGCAGCTTGATATGTTTGAGCGCCAAAATGAATTGGTGCGATTGCTTAATGGGGGGCATCGGCGGCGAGTAGAAATTGCACGCGCATTGATGCATCAACCTAAATTACTTTTATTGGATGAGCCGACGGTCGGTTTGGATATAGCAAGTCGAGAGTCTATTGTTACGCATGTACATGAATTATGTAAGCAAACAGGTTTGGCTGTGCTTTGGGCAACGCATTTAATGGATGAAGTGCTGGAAAACGATAAAATCATTCTGATTCACCAAGGTAGGGTTAAGGCAGAGGGAACGAGAGCTGAAATTATACAAAAAACAGCAACAGAATCACTCAGCCAAGCATTTATTACATTAACAAATAGTCGAGGTAAATAGCGTGGCTCATTATTGGTTTGCTTTGTGGGGAATTGTTTTTCGTGAATTATTCCGTTTTGTAAAACAAAAAGAACGTTTTTTGTCGGCATTAGTACGTCCCCTTGTTTGGTTATTTGTTTTTGCTGCCGGTTTTAGAGCGGCTTTAGGGATTGCCATTATTCCACCGTACGATACCTATATTATGTACGAGGTTTATATTACCCCCGGTCTAATCGGTATGATTCAACTATTTAATGGCATGCAAAGCTCCTTATCAATGGTTTATGATCGAGAGATGGGCAGTATGCGTATTTTGTTAGTGAGCCCGTTGCCGCGTTGGTTTCTTTTAGTCAGTAAGCTGTTGGCAGGTGTGTTCGTTTCTATCTTGCAAGTTTATGTTTTTTTAGCGATTGCCTGGTTTTATGATATTCAGCCCCCGGTAGAAGGGTATTTGTGGATATTACCTGCCTTAATTTTGACAGGTTTAATGCTGGGTGCATTGGGTTTGTTATTGTCTGCCTTTATTAAACAGCTGGAAAATTTTGCAGGGGTAATGAATTTTGTGATTTTCCCTATGTTTTTTATGTCTAGTGCGCTTTACCCTTTGTGGAAATTACAAGAATCAAGTCAAATATTATATTCGATAGCGAAGTACAATCCCTTCACGCAAGCAGTAGAATTTTTACGATTTGCACTTTATGGGCAAATAAACCAAGAAGCGGCATTGGCGACAATATTAGCATTTGCGATATTTTTAATCATTGCTATCATAGGGTATAACCCATCTAAAGGGATGATGAAGAGAAAAGGCTAGTTGCTTTATTTTTTGTTATTTAAAATATAAGATAAAGAATGAAAAAAGCAGTAAAATAGTGGGTGGTTTAGCTGAATTATCGATCCTTAGCTAATGATAATAATAAAAAATTGAAAAATAAATTGAGGAGTTCCAATGAGTGAAGAAAAAGAAAATGAAACAATCGCTGAGACAGTAGAGAAAGTTGCTGAGGAAGCTGTAGAAGTAGTGGAAGAAGCGATAGAAAATTCAGTCCCCTTTTTATTAAAGTTAAAAAATGAAAATCCAACTCTATTTTTTGGTGGAATTGCTGGAGTTATCGTCACGATAGTTTTATTTATGTTATCTGGTGATGAGGGTGAGGTAGGTCAGCATAAACAAGCGGACATGTCTTTAGGAAGTATTCATACTTTACAAGCACCTAATTCATTAGAGGCCATTGATATATCACTTAAAATTTTAAAAATTCCTGGTCAAATGTCGGCATTTGATAATGATGATGATGTGACTTGTAATGCACCTGTGGGAACTTCAGTGACTGTGCGTGGATTTCAAGATGCCTTCGGAACACCGCAAATGTTTGTTCAAGTTGAAATAAATCAAGAAATTGCTGATTGTCGTCAAGGTGTTAAAGGCTGGACACTTAAAAATAACTTAAACTAGGTTAGTTATTTGTTGACAGTATTCTGAAATCCCCTATAATGGGGTTTCTTTCAGAGCGGGAATAGCTCAGCGGTAGAGCACAACCTTGCCAAGGTTGGGGTCGCGAGTTCGAACCTCGTTTCCCGCTCCAAAAAATACTGAAAGCCGCGATTATTCGCGGCTTTTTTATGTATTAGAAAAGGCTACTTAGCAAATCGGTTATGCAGTGGATTGCAAATCCATCTAGGGCGGTTCGATTCCGCCAGTAGCCTCCAAAAAAAATTATATGCGGGAATAGCTCAGCGGTAGAGCACAACCTTGCCAAGGTTGGGGTCGCGAGTTCGAACCTCGTTTCCCGCTCCATAATTTATTACCTAGATAACTCTCAAGACTAATCCTCACGATATAAAATGCTAATAGACTCACACTGTCATTTAGACAAAATTGATCTCACGCCTTATCAAAATGATTTCTCAAAATTTATGCAGGCAGCAACAGAGCAAAACATTGAGCAAATGTTATGCATTAGCATTGATTTAGAAGCCTACCCAGCTATGTTTGAGTTAATTGAGCCCTATAAGAATATTTCTTTATCTGTGGGTGTTCACCCAAATGTCACTGAAGGGCAAGACCCTAGTGCAGATGAATTAATTGAACTAGCTGCGAACCCACGCGTTATTGCAATTGGGGAAACAGGTTTAGATTATTTTCGTAGTGAGGGTGATTTAACATGGCAGCATGAGCGTTTTGCTAATCATATCCAAGCTGCTAAACAAACACAAAAACCTTTGATTGTTCATACCAGAGAAGCAAAGGAAGATACGCTTAGAATTTTAAAAGAACAGAATGCGCAAGAAGTGGGCGGTGTGATTCACTGCTTTACTGAAGACTGGGATTTTGCTCAGCAAGCAATGGATTTGAATTTTTATATTTCTTTTTCAGGGATTGTCAGCTTTAAAAATGCACACGCAGTGCATGATGCAGCGAAAAAAGTACCTAGCGACCGATATTTAATAGAAACAGACTCACCTTATTTAGCGCCTGTGCCATTTAGAGGTAAACCTAACTATCCTATGTATGTAAAGCAGGTTGCTCAGCATGTAGCCGATTTAAGAGGGGTGTCTGTTGAGGTGGTAGAAAAGCAAGCTAATGAAAATTTTAAGCGCTTATTTAAAGGGGCTTAGCCTAAAAAGTCATTAGGATTGCTTTCAAATGATAAAAAAAGGGAAAATAACATGAGTTATTTTCCCTTTTTTTTGTCGAGAAGTAATGTGAGTTTAACAATACCAAGAAGTATGACAGGGTGTGCCTAAATGTAATATTCCTGTAAACTTAAGAGCTTTAATGCCAGCGCTAATATTCCTATATGACTGTATTCAAGAAAATATATCTGATTTACTCGCCAAGTCAGGAAAATCAGTTAGATCATGTTGTATCTCATGCGCTCATTACTGAGAATGGAATAGAATTAAGTGTCATTAAATTGGCCGAGTTGTCATCTATTCATCCGGGTAATGATTTTAATCATGCATTGTTATGGGTAGAGCAAAAAGACTACCCGCAGGTCTTGTTGTTTGCAGAGCAGCAAAAACTGTCATTGGGGTTTTTACCGATAAAGAATGATACGTTTAGTCAGTTTTTTAAGACACTGGATTTACCTTCTGACTTTGATGAATGTTTTGAAGTTGCTTTGCATGATGAACCATTGTTTATAGACATTATCATGTGTAATGGTGAAGTGATCACCAATGGTGTTAACTTGGAAAACCAGACCACTATGACCGAGTTTATCGACGATAGTAATGAATGCAAGGGCTGGCATAAAATTGAATTTAAGCTAAAGCGTTTTATTCATGCCTTTTCTTTAGCTCCACATCCTGTCACCTTAATAACAGAAAAAGGAAAAACGGTCTCTACGGCGATTACAGGCATGGTGCTGTTGGATTTTCATAAAAGTGGGGCGCTGACTGACTTATTTAAAGAGTCTGTTTCTTTAAGAGATCGGCGAATTTCCGTGGCATTATTTGCACCACACTCTATTTTGTCTTATCTGCGGTTTTCATCGTGGTCATTAATTCCATCCCAAAATAAAACCTTACCTCAGCAGTTGGGTTATATTCGCACAGCCGCATTAACGATTAAAACGCCCGATGATACGCATTATTTAGTGAATGATAAGCCATTGACTGCGCGTGAGTTATTGATAGAAACAATCAGTGACGGAGTACAGGTGAATGCGGGTGATAGCTTTAGAGAAAGTCAGAAATTTACCGATGATAAAGAAAATGTTAGTTGTGAGCAATTGCCACAACAGGATAGTCGAATAAAATACCTAAGTAAGACCTTGCCATTTTTCCCTCGTGCGCTGGAGTCTGATTTTAAAGACTTATTCTTGTCGCTCAAAGAAAGTGCTAGTACCAGTAGTACCTATATTTTGTTGATGATATTAAGTGTATTGCTGGCAACACTTGGTTTGTTTTTAAATAGCCCTTCTATTGTGATAGGTGCAATGGTATTAGCTCCACTAATGGCACCGATTATCGCATTATCTATGGGGGTCTTACGTTCGGATGATGATTTAAGTCGGCGTTCAATTGCTACCTTGTTGATAGGCATGTTCATTGCACTTTCATTATCCGCTTTGATGGCCTATTTGTTGCCATTTCAAGATGTGACTAACGAAATAGAGGGGCGCTTGCACCCGTCGACGCTTGATTTGTTGGTGGCGTTGCTTTCTGGTGTGGCTGGCGCATTTGCTAATGCTAGAGAAAATATTGCTAAAAGTTTGCCGGGAGTTGCAATCGCAGTGGCGTTAGTGCCGCCTTTATGCGTTTCTGGTATTGGCATTGGTTGGTTGAATTATGAAATATTTTATGGTGCTATGCTGCTGTTTTTAACCAACTTAACAGGCATCATTATGGCAGCGGGCGTGTCATTTATGTTTATTGGTTTTGCCCCTTTTTCACGGGCAAAAAAAGGCATTGTCATTTCAGTTTTAATGGTCTCTATTATTTCTGTGCCGTTATTTTTATCATTTTCAAACATGCAAAAAATCGCTGCTGTTCAGCAACAACTACTGAGCCATACTTATCATATTAATAATCAACAGCAAAAATTACGTAATATTAAAGTAGGCTTAGGGGATCCATTAAAAATCAGTGGTGAGTTGGTTAGTACGCGGTTGCCTGACCAAAAAATGTTGTCATTATTTGAACAGCATATTGCTAAAAAACTGGGTCAAACGGTGGTTGTTGATTTTTCGGTGCGACTGGTAACGGAAGGATATTTTAAACAGTAAAGAAAAGCTGTTAGGGCTTGCCTGAAAAGTAGTGCGATAGATTTTATCTAGACAGTCGTTAAATTATTGACGAGGTAGAGGACGAACTGGAGTTTTATAAATTGTTTAGTAGGTAAATGAGCTGATGTTAATCGCGACTTATTCCTGCGTAAGCAGGAATAAATCTGACTAAATTATCGACTCTAAAGCCTATTTATTACATATTGTCTAAAATAGCTTTTTTAACCGCATCTAATGATGCGTCAATTGAAACAGGGTGTTCATCAGTGCACTGGCTAATTGCTGTATCAGGATCTTTTAATCCATTTCCAGTTAAGGTGCAAACAATCGTACTGCCTTCAGGAATTTTTCCAGAAGCGATATCGCTAATAGCACCTGCTAGTGAGGTTGCAGAAGCTGGCTCGCAGAAAATACCTTCGTAAGCAGAGAGCATTTTTTGTGCTGCTAAGATTTTCTCATCAGCAAAGCTATCAAACCAACCACCTGATTCTTTATGTACATTCCAAGCTAAATCCCAAGATTGAGGATGCCCAATACGAATTGCAGTGGCAACTGTTTCAGGGTTATCAATCATTTTTCCAGCGGTAAAAGGAGCGGAACCGGCGGCTTGATAGCCACACATGACAGGGCGGTTATTAGAAACAGCGGCTAGGCCATTTGTTTCTGTTGCATACTCGCTGTAACCTTTCCAATAAGCCGTGATATTTCCAGCATTTCCAACCGGTAAGCAATGAAAATCAGGTGCTTTACCTAGTTCATCAACAATTTCAAAAGCGGCTGTTTTTTGGCCTTCAATTCTAAAAGGGTTAATTGAGTTAACAATAGTAACGGGCGCATGTTCAGCGACTTGTTTAACTAAACTCATGCCTTCGTCAAAGTTACCTTTGATTTGAATGATTTCAGCGCCATACATAAGCGTTTGGGCTAATTTCCCTTGCGCAATCTTGCCTTCAGGAATAAGCACGAAAGCTCGGATTCCAGCACGTACAGCATAAGCTGCCGCTGCTGCTGATGTATTACCTGTAGAGGCGCAAATAATAGCTTGGCTACCATCTTCTACTGCTTTGGTAACTGCCATGCTCATGCCGCGATCTTTAAAAGAGCCGGTTGGGTTTAAGCCTTCATATTTAACGTAAATTTCAACATTTTTGCCAATTAATCTAGGGATGTTTTCTAGTTTAATAAGGGGAGTGTTACCTTCACCTAAGCTGATAATACGAGTTGAATCGCTAACAGGAAGACGATCCCTGTAGTGTTCAATTAATCCAGTGTAGCGTTTATGAGTTGCCATGATATTTAACCTAATGTTTCAAGACGGATACGTGTTACTTGTCCAGTAACAGATGATAATTTTTCGATAGCAGAAATAGCGGTATTCATTTCTTTTTCTACTGTGCGTTGAGTCAGCATAATAACAGGAAGATTTGTTTCTCCATGACGCGGTTCTTTTTGAATGATCGCTTCAATGCTGATATTTTGTTTAGCTAAAATATTGGTGATGTCAGCCAATGCGCCTGGTTTATCTTCAACTGTTAACCGAAGGTAATAAGCAGTTTGTATTTCTTCAGGCGCTAGAATAGGTGTATCAACAATTGCTGACTCTTGAAAGCCAAGAGCAGGAATGCGATTACTTGAATCTAAAGATAAAGCGCGCACGACATCAACAACATCAGCGACAACAGCAGAAGCAGTTGCTTCAGCACCAGCACCAGCACCATAATATAAAGTAGGGCCTACTGCATCAGCTTGAACAAGGACCGCATTCATAACGCCATCAACATTAGCAATTAAACGACGTTCAGGGATCAGAGTAGGGTGTACTCTTAATTCAATGCCTTTGTCGGTTTTTCTAGCAATTCCTAAATGTTTAATACGGTAGCCTAGTTCGCCTGCATATTCGACATCTTCACGAGTGATTTCAGTAATGCCTTCAGTAAAAACATTTT
>DAOUSK010000008.1 GCA_030627265.1 Methylococcaceae bacterium | reverse complement strand
TCGAACTTCTCTCGCCGGCTGGCACTTTAAAAAATATGCGTCATGCTTTTGCTTATGGTGCAGATGCTGTCTACGCAGGGCAACCTCGTTATAGCTTACGCGTTAGAAATAATGATTTTTTAGACGAGAATCTTGCTAAAGGGATTGCAGAGGCGCACGCCTTAAATAAAAAATTCTTTTTAGCAACCAATGTCATCCCCCACAATACTAAAGTAAAGAGCTTTATTGCAGATATGGCACCAGTCATCGCAATGAAACCTGATGCGGTCATCATGGCTGACCCCGGTTTAATCATGATGACACGAGAAAAATGGCCTGAGATGCCAATTCATCTCTCAGTCCAAGCAAATACTGTCAACTTTGCAACCGTGAAATTCTGGGAATCTATGGGCGTAGAACGAATTATTTTATCGCGCGAGCTTTCTTTAGATGAAATTGCTGAAATTCGTCAAGAATGTCCGGATATAGAACTTGAAGTTTTTGTCCACGGCGCACTTTGTATTGCTTATTCTGGACGCTGTTTATTGTCAGGATATTTTAATCATCGCGATCCTAACCAAGGCACCTGTACAAATTCTTGTCGCTGGAAATATGATACCCAACCTGCACATGAAAATGCCGAGGGTGATTTAGTCTCAGGAGATAATACCCTTTCAATGGATATTTTAAATCCAAGCACCGCCAGTTGCGGTGGCGCTGATCGTCACCCTCTCGCAGATAAAACTTACTTCTTAGAAGAAGAAGGCCGCCCTGGCGAGCTAATGCCCATCACTGAAGATGAGCATGGTACTTATATTATGAACTCTAAAGACCTCCGTGCGATTGAGCATGTGCAGCGTTTAGTGGATATTGGTGTTGATTGTCTAAAAATTGAAGGCCGTACAAAATCCCATTATTATGTTGCGCGTACCGCCCAAACGTATCGCCAAGCTATTGACGATGCACTAGCAGGTAGGCCATTTCAGCCTGAATTGATTGGTGTCTTAGAAAACCTCGCCAATAGGGGCTATACCGATGGCTTTTATCAACGTCATCACACCCATGAACACCAGAACTATATAACGGGATATTCACAATGTCATCGGCAACAATTTTGCGGTGAAATAGTTAACTATGATGAGGCAACAGGGCTTGCTGAGATTGCGGTAAAAAACAAATTCTCTGTGGGTGATAAGCTAGAGTTCATACACCCCGCTGGCAATCGTGATATTATTGTGGAACGCATGGAAGACCTGCATGGCAATGCAATGCAAGAAGCCTCTGGTGGTGGCTACCAAGTAAAAATACCCCTACCTAATTTCGAAAATAAGCTAGGCTTACTTTCTCGCTATTATTAATCTAAATTAAAAAATCATTATGAAAATTGAATTAGCTAACCCTCGTGGTTTTTGTGCCGGTGTTGATCGTGCTATTGAAATCGTCGATACGGCCATTGAAGCTTTTGGCGCACCCATTTATGTTCGTCATGAGGTAGTACATAACCGTACTGTCGTAGAAGGCCTAAGAGAAAAAGGCGCTATTTTTATCGAAGAATTAAAAGATGTACCTGACGGCTCTTATTTAATTTTTAGCGCCCACGGAGTTTCTAAAAAAGTACAACAAGAAGCCATCGATAGAAAGTTAACGGTATTTGATGCGACCTGCCCTTTAGTGACTAAAGTACATATTCAAGTTGCTAAACATGCAAAAGAAGACCGTGAAGTTTTCCTTATTGGCCACGAAGGACATCCAGAAGTTGAAGGCACGATGGGGCAATATGAAAAAAGCACGAAAAATGGTGCCATTTACCTTGTTGAAACACCTGAAGATGTTAAAACCATCAAGGTAAATAACCCTAAAAACCTTGCTTATGTCACCCAAACGACGCTATCTATGACAGATACTCGAATTATGGTTGATGCTTTGCATGAATACTTCCCAGCTATTCAAGAACAGAAGAAAGATGATATTTGTTACGCCACACAAAATCGTCAAGATGCGGTCCATGATTTAGCTGAAACAGCCGACCTCATTCTTGTGGTAGGCTCACCTAATAGCTCTAACTCAAATCGTTTACGTGAAATTGCAGAACAAATTGGCAAACCTGCTTTCTTAATTGATACGGCTGCTGACCTGAAAAAAGAATGGTTTGATGGCATTGATACTGTTGGCGTGACGGCAGGCGCATCAGCGCCTGAAATACTCGTGCAAGAAGTGATTAACCAGTTACAAGACTGGGGCGGTAAAAGCGCTGTTGAGATCAAAGGTATTGAAGAAAAAGTTGTTTTTACTTTGCCTAAAGAACTAAAACTGCATATGTCTAAATAAATAGTCGTTTAAAATCCCTAATTAAATCTAAGTTGTATTAAGGTTTCGGATACCATTTTAAGACGGGGCATATTTGTGTAGGGTATGCATTGCATACCCTATGATCCGAAAGGTACGCAATGCGTACCCTACAGACAAATAAAAGTATCCATTCAGGTATTTATTTAGGAAGCTATCAACTTCAAATATTCCATCTCTGAAAAAATATCCTGATTATCCTCAACACGATCCAAATAAACTACGCCGTTTAAATGGTCAATTTCATGCTGAAATACGCGCGCTATAAAGCCCTCTAACTCATAAATTTCCAATAAACCATTCTGATCTGTATAGCTAATCTTAATCCGCTTATAACGTGGCACTTTTGCCCTAATACCGGGAATACTCAAACACCCTTCCCAATCTTTTTCTGTTTCATCTCCTATGGCAATAAAGCTAGGGTTGAGCATGATAGTACTCGGCATACTGGGTGCATCGGGGTAACGCTTTGTTGGTTTTGATGCCAGCACGATAATTTGCCAAGATTCAGAAATTTGCGGTGCAGCGATACCCACACCACTAGTACTTTCCAGCGTGCAGATTAAATCATTAATGACCTGCTGAATCACAGGTGAATTAACATCATCAACCGGTTTTGCCACTATTCGCAAAATATCATTCCCTAACTGCGCAATCTCTCGAATCGTCATTAGCCTATAAACTCAACGTCATAACCGGTAAATTTGCGGATATTAATAACGCCAGTATCTAATAACAAATACTGGCCTTTTATCCCCTGTAACACCCCTGATACTTCTGCTACTTTATCAAAATTAAATGATTTCACTTTTTCAGGATAAGACTCTGCAGGGTAATGGATATCAACAACCTCAGCGTCATCTAAATAAACAATCGCATCATCACCAAATTTTTCCGTAATCTCATCTAATTTAGTATGGCATAAAGATAATAATTCATCCCTTTTTGCTGGCAAATCGACTGGTTCTTGCAGGTTTTTCAACATACGCTGCCAGCTCGTTTTATCACTCACATACTCAGCAATAGCAACCTCTGCTAAACCAGAAATATAGCGTGATTTGACCTTTAAAATAGGCAGTGCTTGTACTGCACCTTGATCTATCCAACGAGTCGGCACTTGAGTATGTCTTGTAATACCCACTTTAACACCCGATGAATTAGCCAAATAAACATAATGAGGCTGAAAACAGAACTGCTCCCCCCATTCTGGCTCACGACATGTACCGGCTTCATAATGGCAAGTTTCAGGTTTCATAATACAAAGATCACATTGTGCTAATGAGCTAAAACAGGGGTAACAATACCCTTGGCTAAAGCTCTTCTTTATCTTGCGCTGACAATGAATACATGAAATATTTCCTGTAAATGTGAGCTTAATCGGTTTGCCAATAAATTGATTCAGTTCAACTTTCTGATCACCTAATGGCAATACATACTTAACCGGATCTAAAAGCTCCGTTTCCATTTTGCGCAATATTCCTTGCATCGTCTTAATTAACCTTTTTAGTGAATTTTTCAATGAGCATATTATACGCTTCACACCAGTACAAATTGCGTATAATGAGCGAGTATTTTTTAATTTTAATTACGAGAAAATTATGTCATTTGAAAATGTTACACCAGGAAAAGACGTTCCTAGCGATATTAACGTGATCATTGAAATCCCTGCTTACAGTGATCCAGTAAAATATGAAGTTGATAAAGATACCGGCGCTTTAACAGTTGACCGTTTCATGGGCACCGCTATGCAGTACCCAGCTAACTATGGTTATATTCCTCATACTTTATCTGATGATGGTGATCCGGTCGATGTTCTTGTGATGACACCTGCACCTATTTTAGCGGGTAGCGTTATTCGTTGCCGCCCTGTTGGCGTATTGAAAATGTCTGATGAAGCTGGTGAAGATGCAAAAATTCTTGCAGTTCCTGTGCAAAAATTAACCACTTACTACGATAAGATTGAAAGCTATTTAGATTTCCCAGAAATTGACTTAGCTAAAATGAAACACTTTTTTGAGCATTACAAAGACTTAGAAAAAGGCAAATGGGTTAAAGTTGAAGGCTGGTTTGGTATTAAAGAAGCTGAATTAGAAATCACTGAAAGCATTGCTCGTTACCAGAAGTAAATAAAATGAGATTTGCGCGTTAAACAAAAGCTTAACGCGCAAATTTTAACTTAGCTCAACATAGCCATCGGTGTTTTTATCGACCCAACGGCGCGAGCCATCACTTAAAATCTCTTTTTTCCAAAAAGGTACTTTTGATTTCAACGCTTCCATAATAAACCGGCAGGCATCAAAAGCAGTCCCTCTATGGACTGACCAAACGACAACCAAAACTAAGACATCATCTGGAAAAACATCGCCCACACGGTGTATCACTAATGTATCTAGCAATGACCATTGCGCTTCAGTTTCCGCTACAACATGCTCCAACTGTTTCTCTGTCATCCCTGGGTAATGTTCCAAAGTCATGCCTTTGACCTCTTCTCCCTCATTAAAATCTCGCATTGTGCCAATAAAAATATTAGCAGCGCCTTGCTTGCCTAATAATACCTTTTTTTGTTGTATTTGATAGGCTTCTATTTCTTTATAAGGCTCAAGTTCTGACGTGCAAATTTTTATCATTTTTTACCCTCCTGTCACGGGTGGAAAAAAAGCTAACTCATCTTCATCCTTTAAAATGCTGTCTAAACTAACGTACTCCATATTGATGGCTGCTAAAACATTAGTCGGCATTGCTTTTTCTGGCAATAACGCCTGCCAAACATCTAACACAGTCATCCCTGAGACAAATTCACAATCATCTCCAGCCTGACCAATTAATTCTTTTAAACTCGCAAAATAACGTACTTTTATCGACACAATGTTTCACTCACAGGCTAAAAAACGGATAATGGTCAATTCTCTTTTATAAAACTGGCCATACCATGACAAAATTAACTCATTTCAATACTGCAGGTGAAGCTCACATGGTCGATGTGGGAGACAAACCTAGCACTCAACGCACAGCCATTACTGCTGGTTATATCGAAATGAAAGCGAGTACCTTAGCATTAATTGAAAGCGGCGAACACAAAAAAGGCGATGTACTTTCCATCGCTCGTATTGCTGGCATTATGGCCAGTAAACGTACTGCTGATTTAATTCCTCTCTGCCACCCCCTACCTATCAGCCACGTTGAAATAAACCTCGTGACTGATGCAGAAAATAATAGAGTAAGCTGCGAAACAACCGTTAAAACAACAGGGCAAACAGGGGTTGAAATGGAAGCTTTAACAGCCACTCAAATCACCTTATTAACGATTTACGATATGTGTAAAGCGGTTGACCGAGGAATGCGCATCCAAAACGTGCAAGTATTAGAAAAATCCGGTGGAAAATCTGGGCATTGGAAGAACCCTAATTAATGGATTACTTTTCTCAATCTCTTATTGCGGCGATTAATTTACTTTTTCAATTTGACCCAAATATCTATTTTATTATTTGGACATCCCTGAAAATATCGTTGATTGCCACGTTTTTTGCATCATTGATTGCAATCCCCTTAGGCATGATAATCGCCATCAATCAATTTTTTGCCAAGAAACTGATACAACAACTACTTAATACTTTAATGGCCATGCCGACGGTCATGATTGGCCTTATTCTTTATGGATTACTCAGCCGGAAAGGGGTATTCGGCGACTATGCACTTCTCTATACTGAAAATGCTATTATTTTAGGAGAGATCTGCTTAATTCTACCGATTATTATCAACATGACTCTGACAGCCATTCAAACGACCGATCCGCGTTTATTAACAACCCTTAAAACAATAGGAGCGAGTCAGTCACAAATGCTCCTACCTTTATTGAGAGAGCTAAAATTTATTTTTTTAGCCATTATTATTACCGCATTCGGGCGTGCCATTGGCGAAGTAGGTGCAGCTATGATGCTAGGGGGCAATATTCATGGTTCCACCCGAACTTTAACAACTGCCATTGCTTTAGAAACCAGTAAGGGGGCTTTTGAAATGGGCTTAGCGTTAGGAATCGCCTTACTTTGCATTGCTTTTGTGGTGAATTTCTTATTGCAAAAAATTAGCCCAGATAGCTCGACATAAAATACTAAGAAACATGCACGCAATAACTTCAGCACAATGGGGTGCAGAACTATTTTAAGATGGCAATACTTTTTTATGGGTATGAATTGACATCAAAATACCAAAACCAGCAAGTAAAGTGACCATTGATGTCCCGCCATAACTGATTAATGGCAGTGGAATACCCACAACAGGCAAAATCCCAACCACCATACTTATATTAACAAAAACATAAATAAAGAACGTGCAGATCAAGCTACCAGCCAGTAATCTGCTATAGGTATCCTGCGCTTGTACTGCAATATATAAACCTCTGGCGATAATAAATAAATACACCAACAACAAAGCCAAGCAGCCCAGCAAACCAAACTCTTCAGCAAAGACCGCAAAAATAAAATCAGTCGAACTTTCAGGTAAAAAATCTAATTGGGATTGTGTGTTTTCTTGCCAGCCTTTGCCTGATACCCCCCCTGAACCAATCGCAATTTTAGATTGAATAATATGATACCCTTTTCCCATGGGATCAGACTCTGGGTTTAGAAAGGTAGTCACTCGATCCTTTTGATAGCTACGCATAAAATAATGCCAATAAATAGGCGTAAAAGCACTTATTCCTATCACTGCAGAAACAAGGTAGCGCCACGACAAACCTGCAAAATATAAAACAGACAAACCAGAACTAGCGACCAATAAAGAAGTCCCAAGGTCAGGCTGGCGTACGATTAATAGCGTAGGTACCATAATCAAGACTAATACGATGACGATATGTTTCCATTTTGGTGGAATTTCATGTCCCGCTAAATACCATGCAACCATCATCGGCGTAGAAATTTTCAACATTTCTGAGGGTTGAAAACGAAAACCAATATTCAACCAGCGCTGCGCACCTTTACCGACCTCGCCAGCAGCTAATACTGCAATCAATAAAATGATACCCAATATATAAAAAGGAATGGAATATCGCTGAAATTGTCGCGGCTCTAACTGTGCTAAAAAGATCATTAACACACATGAAACCCCCATGCGCGATGCCTGACGCATCAAAAGCCCCCAGTCTTGACCACCTACGCTATAAAGCATCATAAAACTAAGTACCAATAAAATCAGTAATGCACACAACAAGGGAATATCAATATGTAACTTTCTTAACAAATCTCCCATTAATGAGTGTTTATGAAATTGCTCGGCCCTTAACTCAACGTGCATCACTTATTCACCTTCTTTCAAATATTCTGTAATCACTGCCGAAGCAATAGGAGCCGCGGTAGAACTACCATGACTACCATGCTCGGCAATCACAGCAACGACAATTTTAGGATTATCAGCAGGGGCATAAGCAATAAATAGAGCATGATCTCGCATATTAAAAGCAATTTCCTCTTCATCATATTCTTCATCTTGCTTAATACTATAAACTTGTGCTGTTCCTGTTTTTCCCGCAATTTGATACGTTCGTTTCCCTGCAATTAAGCGAGCCGTTCCTCGTGCTGAATGAACAACATTCACCATTCCCTTTCTAATAACGGCCAAATTATCAGCCTTTAAGTTTACTTTTTTAACTTGTGGGTGCTTAACTTTATCAACCCTATCCACATAAACTTTACGCTCAACTAAAAAAGGTGCGATTGATTTGCCATTATTTGCCAATATGCCTGTTGCATAAGCAAGTTGCAACGGTGTTACCTGTGTAAACCCTTGCCCAATGCCGGTAATTAATGTTTCCCCAGGATACCAAATAGTATTTTTATGGATTCGCTTCCATTCTCTTGATGGTAATAACCCTGCGCTTTCACCATTAAGGTCTACTCCTGACCTTTTACCAAATCCAAAGTCATTTAAAAAGCTAGATAACTTATCTATTCCTAAAGTAAGTGCCATATCATAAAAATAAACATCACATGACTCTACAATTGCTTTTTCTAAATTAACCATTCCATGCCCACGTTTTTTCCAGTCTCTATACTTATGAGCTTTATGAGGTAATTGGTAATACCCTGGACAAAACAGTTTTTGCTGCTTCTGTACCACTTTATGCTCAAGTCCAGCTAAACCAACAAAAGGTTTTAAAGTTGACCCCGGTGGGTACAGACCTCGTAAAACACGGTCAAATAAAGGCATATCTCTGGAATGGTTAATACGCTTATAATCCGCATGACTAATACCTGAGACAAATAAATTGGGATCAAAACTTGCTTTACTAACTTGGACAATAATACCACCAGACTCTAAGTCTAGCGCAACAACTGCGCCGTTATATTCAGCAAGCGCATCATAAGCAATTTTTTGCAAATCTATATCCAAAGATAAATAAAGATCTGCGCCAGGAGTCGGCATAATATTAGCCAATGTTTTAATTGGCTTCCCTTGCGCATTCGTTTCTATCTCTGCATACCCAGTATAACCACGCAAAGTATCTTCATACGCAGATTCTAATCCGGTTTTACCGATAAAGTGTATCCCCCTATATTCTGTTGCTGAAACGCGTTTTAATTCTCTACTATTAATTCTACCCAGATAGCCCACAGCATGGGCAGTTAATTCTTTGTAGGGGTAATGCCTAATGAGTCGTGCATGAATATCTACCCCAGGGAAAGTATGCCGTACTACTGCAAATTTAGCGACCTCCTCTGCACTCATTTTTAACAGTAGTGGAATACTATCAAAACGCTTATACCGATTGCTATGTTTCTGAAAATAAGTGATTTTTTCTTCAGAAATATTTAATATTTGTTGCAACCTAAGCAAAGTATTTGGCATATCCTTCACTTGCTCAGGAATAACTTCCAAACTATACGAGGGTAAGTTTTCTGCCAGAACTCGGCCTTTTTTATCATAAATAATGCCCCGAGTTGGTGGAATAGAGGACACCTTAATACGATTATTTGTTGCCATGCTATGGTATTTATCATGCCCTGAAACTTGTAAATACACGAGCCGAGTAATAAGCCCAACAATTAAAAATAGCATAAGCACAAACATAACAACGGTTCGGCTCAAGAAAATTCTATTTTCCAGAAAAACATCTTTAATAACTTGGTGACGGCGCATGATAGTGCTTTATGACAACTTTATTTTACTAAATAAAATAATAATGACAGGCCAAACTAAAGCGCCTGTCAAAATAGGAACCCAAAAATAACTAGGCAGGTTTTGGTATTCGATACGTTCTACCAAAAAAAATAAAACCTTTGCTAACAATAGAATACCCGCAATAAACAAACTTTGTTGTGCGATAGGAACTGCTTTTATACGTTTATATTGTTTTTCTGTTAAATAAATACTAGCCGCATAAGCAAGCGCATACTGGCCTAATAACTGCCCTGTTAGTGCATCCATTAATAAACCAACAATCCATGCCCACCCGACACTTACCTGAAAATGCGCGATGCAAGTCCAATAAATTAAAACAATTAACACCCAATCAGGCATCATAATTTTTATCAGCTCAGGCACATAAACAACACTTAAGAGCATGGCAACAAATACCGAAACCCAATAATACAAACTTAATGGCAAATTATTTTGGGGCATCTTTCTTACTCTCTAAAGGCTGCAAAGGAACAACTTGCTCGCTATTCCACACAATAAGAAATTCTCGACTGGCATTCAAAACCGCCGTTGGTTTAGCTTTTATAATGGCAAATGGTTTACTGGGCTGTTCAACAACTGATTCCACTACGGCAACAGGATAGCCTTGAGGAAAAACTCCACCTAAGCCTGAAGTAATTAATAAATCACCTTTTTTTATATCCGTATTATTTGGTAAAAAAGGTAGGTTTAATTGATTTAACTGTCCTGTGCCTAATGCAATGGTTTGTAAACCGTTACGATTCAACTGTACAGGTATGGCATGGTTAGGATCGGTAATGAGAATGATTTGTGAATTTAAGGGTAATGCTTGTTTGACTTGCCCTACTATTCCTTTAGCATCCAATACAGCTTGGCCATCATGCACACCAAATCGGCTGCCTTTATTAACCGTTACAACATGCTCATAAGGTGCAAGGCTGACGGACATCAACTCTGTAATTAAAAATTGCTCACCCAATTTAAAGGAGCTATCTAATAAAGAACGTAAACGAATATTTTCTGCTTCTAAAGCAGAAAATTTTAATAACTTCACATTATTAATAAGCTCTTTATTTTTTAATTTTTTATTTTTATTGAATAACTGCTGATAACTATCTAAATCATCTGCAAGGCTATTAAGTAATTGACTCGGTACATCAGCAACATATTCTACTGGGTAAACAAGCACAGAAAGGAATGCGCGCACAGGGCTTAACTTATCGCTATATTGATCTGCAAAAATCAGCCCTAAAGATAAAAGCAAGACAATAAAAAAACGGGCATTGATCGAAGAACCAGTGGCAAATAAAAAGTTTATGGCTAGGCTCCTAAAATCCAGTGGTTATTTCTGTCTAAATGCAAAGTGAAGTGCTCTATTATACTTGGTTATTAAATATAGGGCATAGGAACAAGAATTCAATAATATTCAAGTCTGACTTATCGCTATTATTAAACTCTCGCTACTTAATCGATCATTTTAATTTATTCTAAAGAAAAGGCGGCAATCCCTTTTTCATCTAACATTTCTAATACCATCCCTCCGCCTCTTGCAACACAAGTCAGCGGGTCTTCCGCAATATAAACAGGTAAGCCCGTTTCTTCAGAAATAAGACGATCTATATCCTTTAACAAAGCACCACCACCGGTTAATACGATACCTCGGGTAGCCACATCCGCTCCTAATTCTGGCGGTGTTTGCTCTAAAGCAACCTTCACTGCACCAACAATACCTGAAATCGGCTCTTGCAAGGCCTCTAAAATTTCATTGCTATTTAAAGTAAATCCTCTTGGCACACCTTCTGCTAAGTTACGCCCTTTTACTTCAATTTCTAGAATTTCACTACCTGGGTATGCCGTTCCTACTTCTTTTTTAATTTTTTCAGCCGTTGCTTCACCAATTAAAGTGCCATAATTTCGGCGTACATAATTAATAATTGCCTCATCAAAGCGATCACCACCAATACGGACGGATGCTGAATAGACAATCCCACTCAGTGAAATAATAGCGACTTCCGACGTTCCCCCGCCAATATCTAACACCATAGACCCATGAGCTTCATCAACAGGCAAGCCAGCCCCAATCGCAGCAGACATCGGTTCGTCAATTAAATACACTTCACGAGCGCCGGCCATTGATGCAGATTCTCTGATAGCTCTGCGCTCTACTTGTGTGGAACCACAAGGAACACAAATTAAAATACGTGGGCTAGGGCGTAAAAACTTATTTTCATGTACTTTATTAATAAATTCGCGCAACATACGTTCTGTTACAGCAAAATCAGCGATTACACCATCTTTTAAAGGACGAATTGCAGTAATATTCCCAGGTGTACGGCCTAACATTAATTTAGCATCAGCTCCCACCGCTGCAATCGTTTTAGTACCGCGAATTCTATCTTCTCTAATGGCAACAACAGAAGGCTCATTTAAAACAATCCCCTGCCCCGGCATATAAATTAGTGTGTTAGCCGTTCCTAAATCAATCGACAAATCATTAGAGAACATACCGCGAATTTTTTTAAACATACACTACTAGCCTTGAAAACCTACAAAATTATCGCTACTTTATCAATCATTAAGGTATTTGGGCAAGATATAACGTATCATAGCCGCCAATAATCGCTTTATTATAAGTAATAAAACAACTCACAAAAAAGCATTTAATTACACAAAACCCATTGATCATACGGAGTGCAAATGTCGTTAACAACTGATGATGTTAATAAAATCGCCTATCTAGCGCGATTAGGTATTAACGCGCAAGATACCGAGTCTTATACTGCCAACTTATCAAACATGCTGAATTTAGTCGCAGAAATGAGTTCAGTTAATACTGATAATGTTGCACCCATGGCGCACCCTTTTGATACGACTCAACGCTTACGCCCTGACCAAATCACAGAAGGCAATCAGCGCGACAATTTTCAGGCCATCGCACCTCAAGTCGAAGAAGGACTTTACCTTGTCCCTAAGGTATTAGATTAAAAATGACTATACATACTAAAACCCTAAAACAGCTTAGCCAAGACTTACAAGCAGGCGAGTATTCTAGCCAAGAATTAACTCAAGTTTATTTAACCCGCATCCAACAACACAGCGCCTTAAATAGCTTTATTAGTGTCACAGAAACACAGGCAATTGCATCAGCAAAACAAGCCGACGCTCTACTAACAGCCGGGAATGCCTCCTTATTAACGGGTATTCCAATGGCGCATAAAGATATTTTTTGTACCCAAGGGGTTAAAACCAGCTGTGGTTCAAAAATGCTGGATAATTTTATCGCCCCTTATAACGCTACTGTCGTCGATAAGTTCAATGCGGCAGGCATGATCTCTCTAGGTAAGCTCAATATGGATGAGTTTGCCATGGGCTCATCTAATGAAACCAGTTTTTATGGTCCAGCCTATAATCCGTGGGCAGATAACACGGTTCCAGGTGGCTCTTCAGGCGGATCTGCTGCAGCGGTCGCAGCACGCTTGATTCCAGCGGCAACAGGAACAGATACCGGCGGCTCTATTCGCCAACCAGCCGCCTTTTGCGGCATTACCGGTTTAAAACCTACTTACGGCCGTGTTTCACGCTACGGCATGATTGCCTACGCCTCTAGCTTAGATCAAGGCGGCCCTATGGCACAAACGGCAGAAGATGCCGCCTTAATGCTACAAACGATGGCCGGTTTTGATGCCAAAGATTCAACCAGCTCAGAACAAGCGGTACCCGATTACAGTGCCAGCTTAAATGATAGCTTAAAAGGCTTAAAAATAGGGCTACCCAAAGAATTCTTTGATGAAGGCCTTAATAACGAAATGGCGGCAGCAATTGAAACAGCTGTTAATGAATACAAAAAAATGGGCGCTGAAATTATTGAAGTATCCATGCCAAATTTAAAGCTCGCGACTGCTGCTTATTATGTGATTGCACCCGCTGAATGTTCGGCAAATTTACAACGTATGGATGGCGTGCGTTTTGGTCATCGCTGTGATAATCCTGAAGACTTAAACGACTTGTATATACGTTCACGCGGTGAAGGTTTTGGCCCGGAAGTGAAACGCCGTATTTTAGTCGGAACCTACGCGTTAAGTGCTGGCTATTACGATGCTTATTATATTAAAGCGCAAAAAATTCGTCGCTTAATTACTGAAGATTTCACCAAAGCACTAGAAACTGTTGATGTCATTATGGGGCCGGTTACACCTACCCCTGCTTTTGATATTGGCGAAAAAACTGCTGACCCAATTGAAATGTACCTCGCCGATATTTATACCATCGCCGTTAACTTGGCAGGCTTACCTGCAATGTCAGTGCCCGCTGGTTTTATTGATAATAAGCCAGTTGGCTTACAAATTATCGGTAATTACTTTGCCGAAGCCAAATTATTAAATGTTGCACACCAATATCAACAAGTCACCAATTGGCATCAACAAATGCCTCAAGGCTTTGAATAAGGAAATGACTATGCAATGGGAAACAGTGATTGGGCTAGAAATTCACGCTCAACTTTCAACAAAAACAAAAATATTTTCAGCAGCCTCTACAGCTTATGGCGCAGAACCTAATACTCAGGCATGCGCCGTCGACTTAGGTTTACCGGGTGTATTACCCGTACTAAACCAAGAAGCTGTGCGCATGGCGGTTAAATTCGGTATGGCAATTGAAGCAGAAATAGCAGATTACTCAGTCTTTGCGCGTAAAAACTATTTCTACCCTGATTTACCCAAAGGCTACCAAATCAGCCAAATGGATCATCCTATCGTGGGTGTAGGACATTTAGATATTGAAGTCGAAGGCCAAACTAAACGTATTGGCGTGACGCGCGCGCATTTAGAAGAGGATGCAGGAAAATCTTTACATGAATCCTTTCACGGCTCGACAGGGGTGGATTTAAATCGAGCAGGCACACCCTTATTAGAAATCGTTTCCGAGCCAGATATGCGCTCAGCAAAAGAAGCTGTTGCTTATATGCGCAAAATTCATGAGCTGGTGCAGTATTTAGACATCAGTGACGGCAATATGCAGGAAGGCTCTTTTCGCTGCGATGTGAATATTTCACTACGCCCTAAAGGCCAAGAAGAATATGGGACACGTGCCGAATTAAAAAACATCAACTCCTTTAAGTTTGTTGAAAAAGCGATTTATACCGAAGTTGAGCGCCAAAAAGAAATTCTTGAAGCAGGCGGCAGCATCACCCAGGAAACACGCCTTTATGATGCTGATAAAGATGAAACACGCTCTATGCGCAGCAAAGAAGAGGCAAATGATTACCGCTACTTCCCTGACCCTGATTTATTACCTGTGTTTATCAGCCCTGAACTCCGTGCCCAAGTCAAAGCAGATTTGCCTGAGTTACCAGAAGCAAAAAAACAACGCTTCGTCACAGACTATAAATTAGAAGCAGAAACTGCCAATAATTTAGCCAGCTCTAGACCTTTAGCGGATTATTTTGAAGCTTTAGTAAAATCCTCAGGCTGTGCCGCTAAAATATGTAGCAACTGGGTTTGTGTTGAATTATCCGGCGCACTGAATAAACAAAATCTAAGCATCAGCCAATCACCCATTGATTCTGATCGTTTAGCACAACTATTACAGCGTATTGCGGATAACACAATTTCTGGAAAAATTGCCAAGCAAGTGTTTGAAGCAATGTGGTCTAGCCAGGATTCTGCTGATACCATTATTGAAGCCCAAGGTCTTAAGCAAATTACCGATAGCGGTGCAATTGAAGCGATTATCGATAAAATCATTGCTAATAACCCAGGGCAAGTAGAGCAATACCTGAGTGGTAAAGATAAAGTCTTTGGTTTTTTTGTTGGGCAAACAATGAAAGCCTCGCAAGGCAAAGCCAACCCTGGCGAAGTGAATAAAATATTACAAGACAAGTTGAGGCTTTAGCCGTTAATTAATTTTAAGCTAGCTAAAAATTAAGCTTCAAACGTGCCCATCAACCGAAATATGCGTATGATGGGCACTCCATCACCTTGCTCATTCTACATCGAAACTATACCAAACCATGATCCTAACCAACAATAAGTTAACCCTCCTTTTTTTATTTTTCATTTACTTATTAAATGCTTCCAACGCTTTAGCAAGTAACGATATAACCTCACCCAGTTATTCCAATGAAGCATCATTAATAAGAGCCGAGCAATGGCAAGCCTTAATAACCGGTGCAGCATTCGATACAGATCATCAAAAATTAAAGCAGGTTAATGATTTTTTCAACCAAAATATAAGCTTTGTTACTGACATTAACCAATGGAATACCATTGATTATTGGGCAACACCTGAAGAAACATTAATGACTGGAGCAGGCGATTGTGAAGACTATTCCATTGCCAAATACTTTGCCCTATTAAAGCTAGGTATAGGAGCAGATAAATTACGCATTACCTATGTAAAAGTTGCGAAACTGGAAACAGCACATATGGTTTTATCTTATCTTGCTTACCCAGGTGCCAGCCCACTTTTTTTAGATAATCTTATTCCTGAAATAAAGCCAGCAAGCCAACGCAGTGACTTAACCTCACTTTTTTCATTTAATAACAATGACTTATGGATTACCAGCCCCCAAGGTATTCATAAAAAAATCAGTCAATCTAGTTACTTAACTAAATGGGATGCGCTAAAAAGTAAAATGCAGGCAAATAGAGAATCTATTCTCGCTAAGCAGCGCTCATGAAATAATTGATAATTACCCGCTTGGGGCGCAGGTCTTCAGAGACCATGACAGTATTATACGTAGGTTGGATGAGATTTTTTATTGCGAAGCATTAAAAAACGAAATCCGACATATCATTATATCGAAAATGCCGGATTTCGTTATCGTCGCTACGCTAGATAAGCTCATCCAGCCTACGATATAACATCGTTATTTGTTATTCCTTTATTTATTGTAATACTTGTGTAGATACCTATGAGTAGAATGATGGGTTTCGCAAAAAGAAGCTCTACCCATCCTACCCGAAACCTTACACAATAATTTCAAGGTAATCATGCCTCAATACTTAATAGAAATAAGGAACTAAAAAGCCATCGTCATTTACCTGCCTTATTACCCCATAAGATTTTATGCAATTGCAGCTGAAATCGCACCAGCAAGTGATCTTCCAGAATCCACTCAGCCAATTCAGTCGGATCTTGCTGACCCATGGCAGGAGAAAACAATAATTCACATTTTTTATCTAACGTGTATTCCGCTACTTTTTGCTTAGACCATTCATAGTCTTCTCGATTACAAATAACAAATTTGACTTGATCTTTTGCAGTTAAGTGCTGAATATTGGCATATAAATTACGTGACTCTTCCGCCGAAGCAGGTGTTTTTAAATCCATCACTTTTGAGATGCGCACATCGACCTTGGAAACATCCAACGCACCACTCGTTTCTAGTGAAACCTCATAACCCTTATCAGCTAGTTGCTTCAATAAACTAAGACACTCAGGCTGTGCAAGCGGCTCTCCACCGGTCACTGTTATATATTTCGTTTGGTAACCTTCAGCTTGCTCAATAATATCAGCTATTTCAGTCATTTTTCCGCCCGAAAAAGCATAGCTAGTATCACAATATTGGCAACGTAAAGGACAGCCCGTTAAACGAATAAAAACCGTCGGTAATCCAACTGTTTTTGACTCTCCCTGTAGCGAATAAAATATTTCACTAATGCGTAATGTTTGTGTGCTCACTAAATTCCCATTTCTCGTAATTTCTTCACTGCCATTTTCGCTGAAGTTGACCCAGCATATTGCTTAGTTAATTGGTTATAAAGTTTCTTAGCTTCCGATTTATTATTTTCATCACTATAAATACCCGCTAATTTAAATAAGGCAACCGATGCCTTTTCACTTTTAGGATAATTGACTGCAACTGCCTTAAAACTCGCCTTTGCAGCCGACATATCCTTAGTCACCTTATAAACAGAAGCTAACCAAAACTGTGCATTGTCACTATATTCACCTGCGGGATAATCAATCAAAAACTGCTTAAACTGCACAACCGCTTGTTTATAATGGTTATCTCTTACATTCGCGTAAGCCGCATCAAACGCTATTTTTTCTGATAAAGTTGTGGTTACTTTTTTAGGTGCGGCTTGTTTTACAAATGATCCTGCAGGTACAGCTGCACGACGATCCGCAACAGGAATAGCCAAATCACCCTCGGTTAGATTATGGCTTGAAGTAGAGCCCCCACTTGGTGAGAGTTTTTGAAAACGACTATTCATATCCGCATAAATACTTTGTTGTCGTTTTTTCAAATTAGATAACTCATGCTTTTGCTGCTCAACTAAACCGCGCAACTGTTGTATTTCAGTTTGTAAGCTATTAATTTGCGTCAACATACTCAAGGTAGCTTGGTTAGCTGACCCTTGCATTGTATAAGCTGAATTTTGCACGTACGTTGAATGATCAATAATAGGTGGTAAAGGCCTAGGCTCTGCCTGACTTAAACTGGTCAGACATAACCCTGATATTAAAATTAATTTCCTCATTATTGGTACACCACCTCTACACGACGATTCAAACTAAAATCCTCTGCAGTCTGACCTAATGATTCTGGTTTTTCCTCACCATAACTAATAACATTCATTTGATGGCTCATCACCCCAAGCACTTGCAACATTTTATAAACAGATTGTGCGCGCTGCTCAGCAAGAGCAATATTATATTCACGCGTCCCCCGCTCATCCGAATGCCCTACTAAATTAATCGTTTGATTCGGATTATTAGTCAAATAATTAGCATGTGCCTCAATCACTGGAATAAACTCTTGTTTTACCGTACTACTATCATATTCAAAATAAATAATACGCTTTGATAAGGGGCTACTTGGGTCACTAAAAGTTTCTGATTGCATTAACTCAGTAATATAACCACTTTCACCCTCTCCAATCGAGACAGTCTCTACGTCTAAACCATCACCATCCTTATAACCTATATTTTGCACATTAGATTCATCTTCAGTACCTAGTTTGTCTTTAAGTACATCATCCGAACATGCTGACAAAAATAACGCCATCATTATTATTGCTACCACTTTTTTATATAGTGTCATTAAATTAGCCTCTTATTTTAAATTCGTTTATTTTATTTATTTTTTGGGTGCCCACACAGGTTCTCTCACTGAACCTGATGTATGTTTTATATCTTGTTTTTTTAAGCCATCAATACTAACCAGCGATAGGATTTCTTTTCCTGCTTTACGACGAGCATAGATAACTACTTGTCCATTAGGAGAGAAACTAGGCGATTCATCTCCCCGCCCATGACTTAAAATAGTGGTTTGTCCACTCTCCCTATCTAAAACCGCCACTCTATAATTACCTTTGACTGCTTGAATCATAACAATCCGCTTACCATCCTTAGAAAAACTACCTCGCGCATTATAATCACCCTCAAACGTGAGTCGTTCTGCAGCCGTTCTACCTTGAGCTGACATGATATATAACTGAGCGCCCTGCCCTCTACTGGAAGTAAATAAAATACTCCCCCCATCCGGCGACCATGAAGCTTCCGTATCAATCGCCCATGATTTTGTTAATTTTTTTAAAGACGCATTTGCTAGGTTTAAGACATAAATATCTGAATTACCTGATTTAGACAAGGTAATCGCCAATTTCTTTCCATCTGGCGACCAAGCAGGTGAGCCATTAATACCTTTATGTTTTGCAACACTACGCCTATCACCAGTTGCCAGTGTTTGCACAAAAATTTCGGACACTTTATTTTCAAAAGAAACATAAGCAATATGTTGCCCATTAGGTGACCATGCTGGTGACATTAAAGGCTCTTTCGATTTAGTAATTGCCACAGCATTATGCCCATCATAATCAGCAATAAACAAACTATATTGCTTTTGTTTTTTGCTGGTATTTTCTGTGGTGATATAAGCAATTCGGCTACTAAAAACGCCATCTATGCCCATAATCGATTTATAAATTGCATCACTTAAATAGTGTGCTGCTTTGCGTATTGAGCCAGTAGTCGCACTCAGTCGAAACTCAGTAACCATCTGTTTTTTAACAACATCCAGCAAGGAAACTTTTATCTTATAAGCCTTACCTTCTTTTAATATAGAGCCTATCACTAAATAATCTTGCCCTGCAACCGCCCAATGCCGATACTTAACTTGCTCTACTTTTGTTGGGCTCGATAACATAGACTCTTTGGCTAAAACAGAAAAATCACCACTACCACTTAAATCCGCACTAATAATACGGCTAATTTCTTCTGTTTCTTTTTTAGCTGAAGCAGAATGTACCGCAAAAGGAACAATCGCTATTTTCTGCTGACTTTGTATCCCTTCAGTAATATCTATAATTAATTCCGCATGCACAACATGGCTGGTCACGCTTAATAAAAAGACGACCAAATAAACTGTTTTTTTGAATAGACTCATCACATTAATATCTCTAAATACTTTATTTAGGCGCAAAATTAAACCTAAAACTTCTAAAATTCCTTTCAAAAATAGCCGCATCTTTGGGTATTGGCAAAGGAGATGCTTTTTGCACTGCTCTCTCTGCCGAAGAATCAAAAATCGCATTGCCACTACTTCTTTCTATACGCACCGACATAACATCGCCACTCGGTAATAAATCTACTTTAACCAAACAAGATAACTTAGCCGTTAAATTACTAGGGCGATTCCATGCTTGGGTTACTTTTCTGTCGATTGCAGCCGCGGCACTCGCAACCGCTTGCTTGGCAATTTTAGCATTTTTAGCTTGTAACACGCGGCGTTCTTTAGCTGCTTTGGCATCTGCGATACGTTTTTTTTCAGTCGCTATTTTTTGTAACCTTAGCGTTTCTACTTCTGCGATACGTTTTTTTTCAGTCGCTATTTTTTGTAATCTTAGCGTTTCTACTTCTGCAGCGCGTTTTTTTTCAGCTACTATTTTTTGTAATCTTAGAGTTTCTACTTCTGCAGCTCGTTTTTTTTCTGCTGCGATTTTTTTCTGTTTAGCCGCTGCTTTTTTGCTTGCTGCTGCTTTTTCCTGTTGCTCTTTTAATCGTTTTTCAGCTACTTTACGCTTTTTTTCTGCCGCAATACCTTGCTGCTTAATTTTTTCTTGTTTTTTCTTTTCTAAAGCCACAGTTTTTTTAAGACTGGCTAAACGACTTTGCTCTGCTTGCTGTGCTTTTTTTGCCTTTTGTTCCACCTTTTTACGCTTAGCTTTCGCCGCCTGCAAAAGCTTTCGCTCATTTTTAATTTGCTCTGCGATGCGACTTTTTTGCTTCTGCTGTAATCGTTTTTTAGTCTCTTGCGCTTGCTTTAATTCTTTCGCTTTTTGTGTAACGCGCGTTTCATCTAACAAAGAAGCTTTAATAATTTCAGGGACTTCTTGTTTTATTTTAACTTCCAGTGTTTCATCACTACTATAGTTAATGCCAAACAGCCCTAAAACACTTAGATGTCCGGCTAAAGCGAATAGAAAAAAAAGACGGTATTTATTCATGTTTTGCATTTAAAAATTTTCCGTCATTAAACCAACATTTTCAATACCTGCATTTTTTAATGCAGCCATGACGGTAACCACCAAACCATATTCCACTTGTTTATCGCCCCGAATATAAACTGCCGTTTCAGGCTTATTTTTACGCACAGCAGCCGTAAGTAATAAAATTTCTCCTGGACTAACCGCCGTTTCTTCTTCCCCTAATCCTAAATCAATAAAGTACTGTCCTGCTTTATTAATACTGATAATAATAGGCGCTGGCTTATCATCATCCTCAATGGGGCTAGTATTCGCTTGTGGTAAATCAACATCGACACCTGACTGAATTAAAGGCGCTGTAATCATAAAAATAATTAATAGCACCAGTGTGACATCAATATAAGGGACCACATTGATTTCTGCCATCGGTTTTTTACGTGATTTTCGCTTTAACATTAGCTATGCGCCTGACGCTGCAATAAAACGATAAATTCTTCTATAAATAGCTCATAACGATTGGTTAATTGCTCGATACCGGTATTAAAACGGTTATAAGCCACCACAGCAGGAATCGCGGCAAACAAACCAATCGCGGTCGCAATTAAAGCCTCGGCAATACCTGGTGCCACTTGCGCTAATGTGGCTTGTTTTACAGTTGATAATGCCCGAAATGAATTCATAATCCCCCAAACGGTTCCAAATAAACCCACATAAGGGCTAGTTGAGCCTACCGTTGCTAAAAAAGGCAAACTCTCATCTAGCTCAGCCGCTTCTCGTGCTAAAACAATGCGCATTGCCCTTTCGGCATTTTCCACTTTACTGGCTGGCGCCATATCAGCAATACTATTCATCCGCGAAAATTCTTTATACCCTGCAGCAAAAATAGTCTCTATGGCTTGCATATTAGCGCCTTTATTATGGGTACGCTGATATAACTCACCTAAATCCTTACTTGTCCAAAATAGCTGTTCAAACTGCTCGGTCACTTCCATCGCTACTTTTAACTCTTTACGTTTAGCCAATATAAAGGTCCATGACATCACTGAAGCAGCTAATAATACTAACATCACCAATTGCACGACAAAACTCGCTTCAACAATTAAGGAGAAAATAGACATATCATTATTCATAATTTAAGGCTCTTTTTAATTGTTCTGGGATATGCTTAGGTCGCATACTATTCGCATCTAAGCAGGCAATACGAATTTTGGCTTTGCTTAATAAGTCATCGCCACGAGTAATGGTTTGCTCAAAATTTAAGCTCGCACTTTTCACTAAGCTCAATCCGGCTGTCACTGAAATTAAATCATTAAATTTAGCCGGCTTTAAATAATCAACTTGCACAGAGCGTACCACAAAAATAACCGCGTCTTGTTTAATTAATTGGTCTTGCTCAAAACCCATATCACGTAACATTTCTGTGCGTGCGCGCTCATAAAATTTCAAGTAATTCGCATAAAAAACCACACCGCCCGCATCCGTATCTTCATAATACACGCGTACCGGCCATTGAAAATCATTATCCATCAAACCCACCATCTTGCTCAATGTCTCGTTTAGGTGCTTTTAATCCAAAATGTTGATAGGTTTTATGGGTAACCACTCGCCCTCTGGGTGTGCGCATAATAAACCCTTGTTGAATTAAGTAAGGCTCTAACACATCTTCAATCGTGCCCCGCTCTTCACTAATTGCTGCCGCCAAAGTATCCAAACCTACTGGGCCCCCTTCAAAATTTTCAATAATGATTTGCAATAAGCGCCTATCAAGCTGATCAAAACCACAATGATCCACTTTTAACATCGCTAACGCTTGCTCTGCTGTATCTTTATCAATAGAGCCATCACCTTTTACTTCGGCATAATCCCGCACACGCCTTAAAAGCCGATTAGCAATTCGAGGAGTACCGCGAGATCGTTTTGCAATTTCAGCAGCCCCCTTTACATCAATTTGTATTTTTAACAAACCCGCAGAGCGAGTCACAATAAAAGCTAACTCTTCTACCGTATAAAATTCTAAGCGCTGAATAATACCAAAGCGATCACGTAAGGGCGAGGTTAACAAGCCTGCGCGTGTTGTTGCCCCGACTAAGGTAAAAGGCGGTAAGTCCAATTTAATGGATCTCGCCGCGGGACCTTCGCCTATCATAATATCAATTTGATAGTCTTCCATCGCTGGGTAAAGAATTTCTTCAACCGCTGGACTTAATCGATGAATTTCATCAATAAAAAGCACATCATGCGCTTCTAAATTCGTTAATAAAGCAGCTAAATCACCTGCTTTATCTAAAATAGGGCCTGAAGTTTGGCGCAAATTAACATTCATTTCAGCAGCAATAATATGCGCTAAAGTTGTCTTACCTAAACCGGGGGGGCCAAAAATCAAAACATGATCCAGCGCTTCTTTACGCTGCACAGAGGCTTTTATGAAGATTTCCATTTGCTCACACAGGGCATCTTGCCCCGTATAATCCTTTAGGGTTTTAGGGCGAATGGCGCGATCTTGTCGCTCTTCATCCCCTTGCCCGCTGGCAGTGATGACTCTATCCGTTTCTATCAAAACTGGTTTCCTTGTAAGTACTTAGGCATCATTCAGGCTACACACATTTAAGACGAGACAGAAGTAGGATGGGTAGAACGTAGCACCTGTTATTTAGGTGCGTAGTGAAACCCATCATCAATGCAACGTGTAGTGTGATGGGTTTCGCAAAAAGACGCTCTACCCATTCTACATTTTATAATGTTGTCCCGTCTTAAAATGGTAGCCAGAAAAATTAAATGTGTTGTTTTAGTGCCTTAACACATATAAAAAAGTCTCAACTAAACAGAATCTAGCGGAGACTTTTAAAGTATTTAAAAACTAGAGCAGCTTAGTGATCACGTTGAATAATATATAAAGATAAATCACGCAGTACATCCGCTTCATCCCCAAAATCAGCCAAACTTTCTAAGGCTTGCTCATGTAGATTTTGTGCTTTTTCTTTAGCGCCCGCTAAACCCAATAATGCAGGATAAGTTGGCTTATCATTTTCTTGATCTTTACCTTGAGTTTTTCCTAAGGTAGCTGTATCACTTTCTTCATCTAAAATATCATCTTTTACTTGAAAAGAAAGCCCGATACATTTTGCATAATGATCTAATTTAGAGGCTACTACCGGATCTAAATCAGGTTTTGATAGCGTTGCTAACTGTACAGCTACGCGAATTAATGCACCGGTCTTATGAATATGCATATTTTCGAGTTCAGGCAATGTCAGTTTTTTACCGACCGACTCTAAATCAATCGCTTGTCCGCCAACCATACCTTGTGAACCACTCGCTTTCGCTAAGGCTGTAATCATATTCAAGCGTGTTTCAGCACTCGCTTGCATGGTTTTATCGCCCGCTAAAATCTGAAAAGCTAATGTTTGTAGACCATCGCCCGCTAAAATAGCAGTCGCTTCATCATACTGTTTATGCGATGTTGCTTTACCGCGGCGTAAATCATCATCATCCATTGCCGGTAAATCATCATGAATCAATGAATAAACATGAATCATTTCTACCGCACAAGCTGCGCCATCTAAAGTTTCTGGATCAATACCTAAGGCTTTACCCACACTATAAGTTAGCATCGGACGCATACGCTTTCCGCCGTCCAGCGTACTGTAACGCATGGCATCATGTAACATTTTAGGTAAAACTGTATTGGCAGGTAAGCGTTTATCTAATGCAACTTCTACCCGCTCTTGGCTTAGCGTTAAATATTCTTTTAAAGCGTTACTCATCGGTAAATGACTCCAAAGTTTGTTGACCGTTTTTTTCTAATAAGATTTGTACTTTCTGCTCTGCACCTTGCAAAGCTGTTTGGCAAATTCGAGTTAATTTCACACCTTGTTCAAATGACTTCAACGACTCTTCCAAGGAAATATCGCCTTGTTCGAGTTGTTCAACAATACCCTCTAAGTCCTTTAAAGAATCCTCAAATAATGTCGCGCTTTTTCGTCTGGCCATGTCGATAAAATAATTAAAATGATACGATGTGTTAACTTACGCATTATATATGAAAATTAACATAATAATTATTAGAAAATGAGTGATTCTTATAACGCAGCCGCAATTGAAGTTTTAAGTGGCCTAGATCCAGTTCGCAAGCGCCCTGGTATGTACACCGACACTACCCGCCCCAATCATTTAGCGCAAGAAGTGATTGATAACAGTGTCGATGAAGCCGTTGCTGGCCACGCCTCCTACATAGAAGTTAATTTATTTAAAGATGGCAGCATTAAAGTGCTCGATGATGGCCGTGGTATGCCCGTTGATATGCATCCTGAACAAAATATGCCCGGTGTGGAGGTTATCCTGACCCAACTTCATGCGGGCGGTAAATTTTCTAATAAAAATTACCAATTTTCAGGTGGCTTACACGGTGTAGGCATCTCTGTCGTTAATGCCTTATCTAAACAATTAAACGTAGAAATTAAACGTGATGGCAAAGTGTATCAAATGCAATTTGCTAATGGTGATAAGTTAACAGAACTAGCAGAAACCGGCACCGTCGGTAAACAAAATACCGGAACTTCTGTCCATTTTTGGCCTGATGCAAGTTATTTTGACTCCAATAAAATTTCCATCCTCAAACTTAAACATGTTTTACGCGCTAAAGCCGTGCTTTGTCCTGGTTTAAAAATCAAGCTAACGACCGAGCAAACAGAAGAATCTTGGGAATGGTATTACCAAAACGGCTTAGAAGAATATTTAATCGACCGTATCGGTGATGTTGAATTCTACCCTAGCGAACCCTTTATGGGGAAGATGACTTCAACACATGAAGGCGTTGAGTGGGGCTTAGTTTGGGCGACTGAATCATTAGCTGAAAACATCACTGAAAGTTACGTTAATTTAGTCCCTACCGCACAAGGTGGAACCCATGTGAATGGTTTACGAGCGGGATTAACCGAGGCGATGCGTGAATTTTGTGAAATTCGTAATCTACTCCCGCGCGGCGTAAAAATCACTCCAGAAGATGTTTGGGAATTATGCCATTATGTTTTATCTGTCAAACTAGAAGACCCGCAATTTTCTGGGCAAACCAAAGAGCGCTTAAGCTCACGTGAGTGTGTTGCTTTTGTTTCTGGCGTTGCTAAAGACAATTTCAGCCTATGGCTAAACCAGCACCCAACCGCTGGGGAAAATATTGCCGAGTTAATTATTTTAAGCGCCCAAAAACGTTTAAAATCAAACAAAAAAGCAATTCGTAAAAAAATATCTGCCGGCCCTCAATTACCAGGAAAATTAGCTGATTGCGCATCACAAGATATTACTCGAAGCGAACTCTTTTTAGTCGAAGGAGATTCAGCGGGAGGCTCAGCAAAACAAGCCCGTGAACGGGATTTTCAAGCCATTATGCCTTTACGAGGGAAAATCCTTAATACTTGGGAAATTGATTCAACACAGATTATGGCCTCTCAAGAGGTTCATGATATTGCCGTTGCACTAGGCATCGACCCTGGTGAAGAGGATTTAAGTGGCCTACGTTATGGAAAAGTTTGTATTTTAGCGGATGCTGATTCTGATGGTTTACACATTGCCACCTTAATTTGCGCGCTCTTTTTTAAACATTTCCCTAAGCTTGTTCAAGCAGGACATGTCTTTGTTGCCATGCCACCGCTATACCGTATTGATGTTGGTAAAAAGATTTTTTATGCACTCGATGAATACGAGCGCCAAGGAATTTTAGACCGTATTGAGTCAGAAAAACTAAAAGGCAAAATCAACATACAACGCTTTAAAGGCTTAGGAGAAATGAACCCTAGCCAACTACGCGTTACCACTATGAATCCAGATACACGCCGATTAGTACAATTAACGATTGATGAAGGTGATGATACCAATGAAAAAATAGATTTATTACTCGCTAAAAAACGATCTCAGGATAGGAAGCATTGGTTAGAAGATAAAGGGAATTTAGCAGACGTGTAATACCAACCCCAATAAAATGTAGTCGTCATTCCCGAAATCTACACAGTCAAGCGTCACTACCATTAAACTAAGAATAGCACACCACGGGGCGCTGGCTTCATTGGAGCGCAGGTCTTTAGCCTACTCTTGTATAAATGCAGGCTAAAGACCTGCGCTCCACTTTGTATTATTCTTAACTCAATGCCACTAAAGCTCTCCTGCTTGGGAACGAGGAATGCTTCAATATTAATGACTTATACCGTGACTGCTTTGATGAGTTTCGCAAAAGTGACGATCTACTCATCCTGCGGGAATTGTGGGATATATACGTAGACGTTTATTTAATGAACTTCTTTTTGGAAATGAAATTCTCCATCATTTTCAGTTGATAGAAATTTCACATGTAAATTTTTTAATAAAACAACTAATTGGAAACGATTAGGAGTTTCAAATTTATGGTAAACAGCACTTAAATGCGCTTTAACTGTTCGCACGCTAATGTTTAATTTACCTGCAATTGATTCATTATCTTCACCTCGATAAACCAACTCAACAACTGATGTTTCACGTTTAGTTAAGCAAGGTAAATTTTTTAAAACTACTTTATTTAGCTCTTCTTCATTCTCTAAATACTGTTTTCTTTTTACAATGCTCCCTCTTAGCATTTCAGGGATTAACTGCCGCTCTAGCCAAATTTCATTATTAATAACACTTGCTACCGCACGTACAATCATTTGTTCATCAATCAATATATCCGAATAACCACAAGCGCCTTCGTGAATAAATTGAATTTTTTTGGTTGAAGTTAGGTTTTCCCCAAAAACAATAATTTTACAGAATTTACTGCATAAGCCAGACACTTGGTTCATTTCTTTTACTAATGAAGCATCAATTACTAACAACGAAAGCGTATCACTCTTATCTGTTTGCGCTAAAAGTGATTCTATACTCGTAAAACAAAAAACCGGATACAGTTCGCCTAAGGCGTCACTCCAGCGACGTATATTATCCCGTTTTTTTGAAACAACAATTAAGTTAAGCATGAATGTTTTTCAATGCAAGCCCTACAATTCGTCGACTGAACCAAGCCTCACTTTTCCCAACCGCCAAAATAACCTTATTAAAAAATCGATCTTTGTCCGCCCAATCTAAATAACCAAATACACCTAAAAAAAGACACTTCACAACAGTATCATCTTCTAACTGGCTACCTAATAAAATAAGCTTACTCTTTGGAGATTCTATTAATAAAGTTTTAATAAAAACTTCAGTATTGACTTTCTCTATTTCATAATCAAGAAATATAATCGCTGGCTGAAGCTCAGATACTTCGTATAGTGCGTCAGTCGTATTATCCGCTATACCCAATATCTCAATATCATTAGAGACATCAAAGTCAAACGATTCCCCTGTAATTACGTGTACTATTGTCTTCATATCAACCTTCTCTAAAAACCAACAATAGGTCTAATACCAATCCCAATAAATAACAATTGTAAGTCGTCATTCCCGAAGTATTTAATCGGGAATCCATACATTCACTATAAATTTACCTTTCCTGTAGAAAGGATAGAACGTAACACCTGTCTTTTTAGCTGCGCAGGAAACCCACCAACTCTACGTAAAATGATGGGTTTCGCAAAAAATGCTCTACCCATCCTACGCGAAACCTTACACAAATATATGCATCAGGGTTTAAGTGTAACCCTATTAAGGTTGACCTAGTTTATTTTGCAACAGACTATTTCTTAGTCGCGAGCTTAATTTTCAACTCTGCCAATAAAGAAGTTACCTTATCTTTTTCTAAAAACTCAGTTTTCTGCATATCAGAACTTTTGAGTCCTAACTTTAACACCTTTTCTGATTCAACAAAATTATTCTCTTTAAAATGTGCGAGTCCTAAATGATACTGAAAAACAGCAGTACTTGGCATCATTGTATTAACTTCTTTAAAAACAACAATAGCCTCCTTCAATTTATCATTCTTTAAAAGCGCCCAGCCATAAGTATCTAAAAAGTATGCCTGTTTAGATTCAGAAAATCGCTCAGCCAAAACTAAACCCTTCTGAACATTCTCTGCACTTGGCGCATAATCTAGCAATAAAGAAACTAAATTATTAACCGCAATATCAACCTCAGGTTTTTTAGCAATTAAGTCTTCATAAGCTTCTATCGCTTTAGGGTAGTCTTTATCCGCTTCATAAGCCGAAGCCAGCAATAGCATTAATTGATAATTATTAGGAATATTAGCTACTCCTGTTTTATAACTCTCAATTACCTTCGCTCGATTTTTTTGCGCATCATAAATTCCAGCCATAAGCGAATAAAGCTGAGGAACTTTAGGCCACGTTTGTAAGCCCTTATCAATGGTAGCTAGCGCATTAGACCAATCTTTCTCTACTCCATAGATTCTTGTTTTTAGCAAAATAGGTTGAAAATTATTAGGATTTTTCAACATAAATACATCAAAATAAGCAAATAAAGCAGGACGCTGATTAAGTGCCTGATAACACACCGACATGTTATTTAAAGCGTCCGTTAAACTCGGTCTAATTTCTAACGCCTGTTTATATTTATCAATCGCTTCTTGGTATGATTTCTGCCCTTGTAAAACCTTCCCATCCAAATAGAAAGAAAAACCTTCGCCCTTTGGTTTAGTCGAAATTAAATCAGCAACTTTTTTCGTACCTTGCCAATCTTTATTTAACAAACGAACCTGCGCTAATGCTTGCAAAGCACCCGCATGATCAGGGTTAATTACTAAGGCTTTTTTTAATACTTCATCAGCACGTAATAAATCTTTACTTTTCACCATACGTGAAACAACCGGCATAAGCGCAGAAAAATTACCTGGGTTTATATCCAGTGCTTTTCTAAAATTTTCTTCCGCTAATTCAGGCGCTTCTTTTTTAAGATACGCCTGTGCCATTAAAACCAGTGCTTCATCTGATTTAGAATAGTCCCTTAAAACCCCCCTTAAATCCGCAATAGCCTGATCATAATGCCCATCAATTAAATCAAGACGTGCTTTTAACAGCAAAGCTTCATAATGTCTTACATCGACAGCCAACACCTCTTCTACCATCGTGCGTGCTGCAGCATTATCTTTATCTTGTGCTACTGCTAACTTAGCCAATACCACTTTAGCTTGCAATCCTTCTTTTTTGTTTTCATGATGTTTTACCACCCACAATAAAGATTTTTTTGCTTCATCAAAATTTTCCTCAGAAACAAACATGTTAGCTTGCCTTAAATAAAGCTTCACCTCTTCAGGCATTTCCTCAATCAATTTTGCTAAAAAAAGTTTTGCCTCCGCTTTATCTTTTTTTGTTAAATAATCTAACAAGACTAACTTAGGAGCTAATTCAGAACTCTTATTGGCTAACTCTTGTAATACAGATCGCGCTTCAGCATCCTGTGATTGACTATTATAAAATTGCGCCAGCGCATAAGAGAAATCAGGTTGATCAGCGAAATTTTTAATTAACGCCTTATAGCCACTTTCAATAGCCTGCTTATTATCGCTTTTTATATAAACTTGTAACTGCAATAACTGCAATTCTAACTTATCAGGTTGTGCGCTTATCGCTTGTTCAATAAATGAACTCGCTGCCCCCATTTCCTCCTTAGACATATAAATAATAACTTTTAAACTAATTGCATCTATATGTTTAGGATTAAGTAATAAAGCCTTATCAGCCTCCGCCAAAGCGTCGTTAAGATTATTTCTCTTTAATAACACAGCTCCTTTTAGAGCAATAGCGTCAACATTACCGGGTGCCTGTTTAAGCACAAATTCAATTTCAGTTGAAGCCTTATCATCCTCGCTAGATAATAAATAAAGCTTCGCTAATTTTAACCGTGCCTCACTATTTTCTGGCGTTAAGTTAACCACTCTAGAAAGGTTTTTATACATTCCTTCCCAATTTTTATTTTTTTCTGCAATCAGACCTAAATGATAATAAGCATCCGATAATTTATTATCAATTTGCAAAGCGTTTCTAAATTCAAGCTTAGCCTTTTTAAGCTTCTCTTGCTCGTAAAGCGTTTTACCACTTTCCAAATATTCTACAGAACGCTCTGCTGGGTCAGCACATCCAGATAAAGCAACAGAACAAGCCAAAATAGTCATTATTTTTTTCATCAAAATACCTTTAGAAATTCAGAAAACTTAATTAGGGATATACTCAGGTAATACAGGTGCGACCTGCTGATAAAACCCAGCTAAGCGTCGGTCAGCATCTGCAATACTCTCCATAGAATTAACGGCTGTCGTAATTCTGACTAAAGCGCCATCGGTGCGATTTAGAAAAACAGCATCTTTAAATAAATACCACTTCATTAAGTATTCATTAGCCAAAATTCTCCCTCGCTGTTGAAACCAATAATACACTAGCTGCACACTTTCGCCTTTTTTAATCACAATTCTATTAACAGGCGAATTATTGACATCAATACGGCTAATTTCAGAAATTTGCCATCCCCCTCCAGGAATACAAACACGCGGTGAATGTGGCGACACACCCTTTCTCTGTGATTTATAATACGCCACATAAAAGTTAATCGACATGCTATTAGGCTTAGCGTAATTAGTCATAATATAATCAGAGAGCCCTAAAGTCTTAATCACATTTGACTTCATTGTGGTTTGCTTACCCTGCCAATCTGCGAGGTTATCTGGAAATTCAGGAAAGCTTTTTCGCTCAGGAAATACCTCGTTCCTGGTATCTACCGTGCTAACAATAGCGCCCATAATAGCAACTAATACAATAATCGCTATAAATGGAGAACTAATCGCTCTAACTTTTGATTCCCCCTCAGGTAACTCTGCTTCCGCCACCAAGCCAAAGACCTCTTTTAAAGGCCTAGCTTTCTTCACAGCCAACTGGGTTAATAGCATCATTTCTAAAAACAGCAGGGCCATGCAGGCCATAAAGACAACCCAACCTTCAAAATCATGTAGAAAACCATCTGCGGCTTCTATGCCCCAGCTATTCACTAACACCCCGATTGCACCAATTCGGAAACTATTCATTATTAAAGTAATGGGAATAGTTGATAAGAAGAGAACTGCACGCTTCCAAAATGCTGCCTCAAACAAATAAGCACAAATGAAGCCCAAACTCATTAGTGGAAATAAATAACGCAAACCACTACAAGCCTCAACAACTTGTAATTGATAGCTACCTAAATCAATCACATTACCTTCTAAATAAACAGGGATACTGCACCAGCGTATAAAGGCAACTCCTAATTTAGAAGATAATAATTGTAAGTTAGCCGATAAACTCGCTTCTAAGAAATAAGGAATAGGGATAGCAAAAACAAGTAATAACAAAGGAACGAATACTGGTTTTATGGCTGGCCAGCCCATTATAGATAACGCCATCGCTAATAAGACAGCGACAAATGAGTAATGAATTAAAATAAATAAGGCACTCACCTCACCCATTAAAAAAATACTTAGTGCCGGTAATGCAAGCCAAAAACCCAGCCAAGAGGGTTTAAAGGTTGATTGAATAATCTCATTTTTCTTTTGCCAGATGAAATATAACGTTAGTACTGGCAACATATAACCATGACTATATTCTTCTTGCCTATCCCACCGAACAATTAAATTACTCAGGCCATCCCAATAGATAGCTAGCAATAATACAAGGGCAGTAACCAGTAAGCCCCAGTTTTTTTCACCCATTTTCCAAATAGTCTTCATAAGTTTGTACCTGTATTGATGAAGGACATAAAATAAATCCTTATTTTTCTATTTCGCTGCTAGTATGTTTTTAACTTGTGTTATAGAGGCTAACGATGTCCATTATACCAACTCCAACAACTACAGGCCGTTATAAGCCTTTGTAATACTAATTTTATTTCAATTTTTCGCAGGATGGGGAGAGTGCAGCACCAGCTTTTTGGTGCGTAATGAAACCCATCAATCCCATGCCAAAACGATGGGTTTCGCAAAAAGACGCTCTACCCCATCCTACGCGAAACCTGACAAAAAGATTAAAATAATCGTGTAACAGGATTTAATTGTTTATATATTGGGGTTGCTCATTATATTCACCCAAAAAAAAGAGGCTAAAAAGCCTCTTTCTTATTGTTACTTAAAAAATTAATTAAGCCGCTTTCTTTTTAGATCCAAAAGCTGTGAATCCTAATAAAGCAGAGCCAAACAACCAAATGGCTGCAGGAATTGGAACCTCACTGCCAGGAGTACCACATTCTACGCCATCCTTACAAGAAGCAAAACTAACATGACTTAATGGAAGTGGTACAGCATTCTTATTTGTAGGCGCAATCATAGTTAACCAAGTAAAATTGCTGGTAGATGTAGAATTATCAAACAACCAATTAACTTCCTTATCCGGACCGCCACCAAATTTCAATAAAAAATACCCAGACTCTACGCCACCTGTTAGTGTAGAAAGACCAGTACTTGATTCTGCAACGTTAGCCTTCAAGTTAGTCTGAGTAAAGTCAAGATCGTTGATACCTACACCCAAAACATCAGCAATAAAGCTCTTTTCAGCACCATCACCTGAATTAGCCATGTGTGTACTAGCTAGCAAATTATCCCCAGTATTACTACCTTGAAAGTTTGCTGAATTATAACTCATATAAGTATTGCCGCCGACAGTTTCAATACCTGCTGCAGTATATGTTGTTAGTGTACTACCACTCCCTCCATTATACAAAGGAGCAGTATCCACTGTATCCACTGTATTATATGTATAAGCCTGAACACTAGAAACACTCAACATACCTACCATAAAACCCATTGAAACACTTTTTAAAATTCTCATCACACTCTCCTAATAAATTAAACCTAATAAATTAAAACTGTGATCATGTTATCATTTTTTTAAAGATTAACAACTGTCCTCAAGGGCAGTTTTTCAAAATATCCCTAAAACTAGGATATTCATAAAAAAACTCCTATCTTCAACTTACCATCAAAACTATGAGCTTTTACTTTCTACCTTTTTATTTTTGTTTTTGTAGTTGTTGAAGTGCTACCGATTGTTATAACAGTCGCCCCCCCATCTCTTTAACCGGAAATCGAGGTGACTATGATGGGTTCCTGCTAAGAGCATGCAGGAATAACGGTTTTTTTTAAAATATGAGTTTAAGCATAAATTATTGGTATTACCCACCTTATCCACAATAAAAAAACAAAAAAAAGAGGCTAAAAAGCCTCTTTCTTATTATCACTTGAAAAAAATCAATTAAGCCGCTTTTTTTAGATCCAAAAGCTACAACCTTAATAAAGCAGAACCAAATAGCTGCGGAGAGATTAAATCTCTCTCCCACAAGACCATTACCGCCAAAACTGAGGATTTTTATTTCCTACCTTTTCTTTTTGTGCTTGTTGAATCTCCGCCAATTGTTACACTAACGGCTGCTAGCTGAGACACATTACCACTTGTATCGGTTGCTACTGCAGAAATCACATGCACACCACTTGCTACTTTTCGCGTATTCCAACTATAACTTATACTACTTGCAGTACCAGAACTCACTACTTGCCCATTAATCATTAATTGAATTTCAGCAACTTGCACGTCATCTAGCGCGTCAACAACAATAGAAACGGTTCTTTTAACAGTTGCCCCATCAACAGGGTTACTAATAACTACCGTTGGCGCAGTTACATCCTCGACTGGCACAGTATTTTGAACTTCGACAGTTAAGTCACTGGAGGCGCCTTCATTTAATGATGCGTCAATGGCTGTAGCACTTAACACCACCACCCCATCGGATTCTTGCATTGAATCCCAGCTAAATTGATAAGGCGTGGTTATATCTGTTGCTACCAAAACACCATTCGCATATAAAGAAACTTCATTAACACCCGTATTATCAGTGGCACTCACTTCAACTGACACATTTCCACTGACAAGTGCATTTTCCCCAGGTGCAAAAACCGTTACTACTGGCGCTTGGTTATCTTCTGCGGAGGTATTCAAAGCCATTTGTACTGCTGCTGCTGCATTAATTCGGCCATGCCCATAATACATATGCCAATCTACGCCATCGATTAAATCATCAGCCGACGCTTCTAGTACTGATTCAACTTGATCAGGGTTTAAATTAGGGTTAGCTGACATAATCAAGCCAACAACACTTGCCGTTAATGGAGAAGAAAAAGAAGTCCCATTCCATTTACTGTAACCACCACCTCTATTGGTCGTTAAAACAGAAGCCCCTGGTGCCGTTACATCAACATAATTACCATAATTAGAAAAACCAGCTTTCACATCAGCACTTGTTGTCGCAGCCACTGTTATCATTGCAGCATTATCTGCGTTTCCCCAGTCCTTACTATCATTTCCTGCCGAACTAACGACTAGCCCACCTTTACTGCGCATATACTGAGCTGCTGTGGTCGCTGTCGAACTCTGAAAAATTCTAAAACTAGCATTAGCGACTTGGGCGCCATGATCTGCCGCCCAAGTAATTCCTTGAGCAATATCACTGAAATATGTATAACCATCAGCACTATTTGTAACTCTAATAGGCATGATTTTAGTGTTAAAACCAGCTGAACTAATACCTACTAAGTTATTTGTTGCCGCACCAACAAAACCTGCTACAGCCGTACCATGCCCATTAATATCAGCAGTATCTGTATTACCACTTGGAATATTCCAACCTGCTACCATTTTAGAACTTAGGTCTGGGTGCCCCCCAAAAACCCCTGTATCCAAAACAGCAATGACAATACCGCCTCCTTGAGCTAAATCCCACGCTGCAGGCGCTTGAATTTTTGCCAAATGCCATGCCTCTGAATACCTAGGATCATTCGGGATAAATTCATCCGCAGCTACCAACATATCTTTTTCAGCAAATTTAATACTTGGATTTTTTGATAATGCACGCACAACCGCATCTTCTGCATTTTCAGGTACTGCAATTTTATGCACAGGTAAACTAGATAAACGACCTAAAGATCGCCCACCTTTACCACGAACAATTTCGTCAAACTGTTCACCGGATAATCCAGCACGAGGCTGCACTAAAATATAGCCACGCGCCCAATTTTCACCCGCGACTCCACCAGCTGCAGTGGGCGAATTTTCAAGCTCTTGATTCATTAAACTTACAATATCCGGCTTATCTGTTGTTGCACAACCCGCCATCAAAACCAAACTACTTGATAAAATTAATATTTTTTTCATAATCTTTCTCCACCCTTTAAATAAGTTCTGTTGCTCTTATCGTTAAAAAGCAAACCATCCACTTTTAAATTATGCGCAAGCACATTCACAATAATTTTTAAATATGCTTTGATGATACCTAAAAACTGACCATTAAAACATTGTACTAAAGTACAACGCACGCAGCCTTCTAATACAGGTATCGCGCAGGATGAGTAGAGCATTTTTTTGCGAAACCCATCGTTTTTATGTGGAGTTAACGGGGTTCACTGCGCACTTAAAAAGTGCAGGTGTTACATTCTACTCATCCTACGGAAAAGTGAAATAAATGGGTTATCCTATCAATTGAAAGCGCTGACCCACATTATGTAAGTTTAATAAATATTTAACATGAGAAGAAACACCCTTTAAATAAAGTTCTCTTTTTTGAGCGCAAAGTGATTTTTGCAACAATAACAATAAACTCACTGACCTTGCATCTATATCTATTAACTTTGCGCACTCTAAACAGACATCTTTATGAGAGTCACCCTGTAAAGCATCTTCAAGGCTACTTTCTAATTTTTTTGAATATCGCCCAACAGCCCGACCCAATAATTTAATATTAATTTCCTTTTCATTGTCTGAAACAATTATTTCAAAATTAGACGTACTTTTTGGCCTTGTTAAGCGCTGATGAAGCATAAGAGGCAACACATTAAGGCCAAGTAACTTTATAAAATGAATACCATCAAAAAAATATCGCTTCCATAATTGCGGTTCTTGTTTGATACGCCACACCCATTCCAAGCCTATTTTCTGCCAGAACACAGGTGCGCGCTCAACATTTCCAGCCACAAAATTAATGACAGCGCCTAAGTGACTAATAACTGGGACATTTAGTTGTTCTTTATTCTGCTGAATCCATTCTTGCCCTTTAGCAGCACCTAATGCGACCACTAAAAAATCTGGTTTAGCTTGATTGATTTTTTCAATAATGGCTTTTGAACTCATCGCATCAACAGATACAAAGCCTGGATCATGGTAGCCACAACAAACCATACCTTCACTGCTTATATTTAATTGCGTACTGGCTTTAGCCGCCACTCCTTCTTGGCCTCCAAAGAAAAACACAGAGATTTTTTTATCTCGTCCTTTTAGTTTGGATAAACCTGCAAATAAATCAGACCCTGCCACGCGCTCTTTGATAGGAATGCCTAATAATTTAGCAACCCACACAATAGGCATACCATCTGCAACATTCAAATCACTATCAATAACAGATTGATAAAAAGCAGCATCTCGCTGAGCGGTAATTAAGAAATTAAGGTTTGGAGTCGTTAAAAAGCAGCGCTGTTTATTTTCAATAGCAAAAACAATTGCCCCTATTGCCTGCTGTTGCGTGAGCGCATCAAAAGGCAAGCCTAAGATAGAATAGACTTCTCTAGAGTACGATTTTTGATTACCTTGTTTTTTTGAATTTTGCATTATTTTAAATAAGAGTTATCCGATTTTAATACAGGGGATTGCTATAAAAGACCAATTGTCTACTAAACTAAGATTGTAATTTTTTGTTTTTATAAGGTGACAAAGATGTGTAGATAGCTATGTTTACCAAGGAGAGGCTAAAACATACTTTCTATCTCCTTTAATTCGATACTGTTGACTCATACCCAGACTTATTGGATGGATTTCACAAAAAGATGCTTCAATTTTTCAGCATTGCCCAGCAAAGAGAATTCATCATTCACTTTAGCCGCCGCTTGTATTAACATTTTTGCTCTCAACACATCATCAGATAAAATTTGTATGATTGCTTCTGCCAAAGCATTAGCATCACCGGGCTTAACTAGAAGCCCCGTTTGTTGATTTAAGATTAATTCAGGAATACCCGATAATTCAGTGGATATAACAGGCACGCCAGATAACATCGCTTCCATTAACACAACCGGCACACCGTCCATATCCCCATTTTTATCTTGCTTACATGGCAATACAAAAACATCGAGTGATGTAATAAACTCAGCGACTTCAGTATGCGCTATTGCACCTAAAAAATGCACCTCTGTAGAATTCAATTGCTGCTCTTTTACTAATTGTCTTAACTCTTCATCCAAAGGGCCAGAGCCTGCAATTAACAAATCACACGGCAAACCTTGTTGCTTAATTAAAGCCATCGCCCCTATTAAAGTATCAATGCCTTTTTTCTCAACCAAACGCCCTACTGTGCCAATTTTCACACGCTCAGCCGAAACAAAATTTTTACGTGTAGAAAATTGCTTAGCATCCACACCACAACGTACAATTTTTAGCTTATCCGCATCAACACCTAAACCTAACAAATAACGCCGATTAAACTCAGAAATCGTTGCAAAAAAAGCACAGCGTGCAACCTTCTGCTTTAACAGCCACCCGCGTTCAAAAATATCATTCGCATGCGCTGTCACACTAAAAGGAATATCAATGAAAGAGGCCGCATACATACCGATATCTGTCGGGACATGCGCAAAATGAATATGTAAATGCTGGCATTGCTGTTTAAGTAACTGATCAGCTAATCGCCCCGCATAAAAAAACCTAAAAACCAGCCCTAGTGCATTTCTAGACAATAATCCGACAGAAAAAATATCACTGATTAACTGATAAGCCGTACAAAAATACCGAATAGGTGATTTGAATAACAATTTGATATGTGATTTTATAATCCCCCACTTAGAGCTTTCATAAAGAAAATGAATACCCTGTTTAAGGGTATCCAGCCCTGCATCGGTAGCAATTGGATTAGGGCGGTGCACCGAAAAGCATGCAACATCAAATTCTAGCTGCTGCAATGCCAAAATTTCTTTATAAACAAAAGTTGCCGATAAGGCGGGGATTTCAGGTGCTAAGTACGCAATTTTCACAGCTTATAATTTCCTAGTTATTAACATTAACCCTAATAGATTGAGACGTGCCCTAGGCTGTCGAAATTTCCTATTTATTATAGATAGCATCTTAACATCTTTATAACATCATAAAAAACCCATGTAGCCTGTATGCAGCTTGCGGAATACGGGAAAGTGAATGCACCGTACATCCTTGTATTCCGTAATACTCCATCAGGCTACATGAGACCGAAAGGTACGCAATGCGTACCCTACTGTTACATTAGCATCCAGCTTTCAGGTAATAATTAATCCGCATACCTTAATCATTACCAAATAAATCACGTGTATAAACCTTATTTTTTACATCAACAATATCGTCTGATAAACGATTCGCAATAATTACATCAGCCAGCTGCTTAAACTCACTTAAATCAGAAATCACTTTAGATCGAAAAAACTCAGACTCTTTTAAAGCAGGTTCATAAATAACAACCTCAATTCCTTTTGCTTTTATCCGCTTCATCACTCCTTGTATCGCAGAAGAACGAAAATTATCTGAACCACTTTTCATCACCAAACGATAAATACCCACCACCGTTGGATTTCGTTTGATTATCGCATCGGCAATAAAATCTTTACGCGTACTATTTGCATCCACAATCGCCGCAATCAAACTATTAGGCACACTTTCATAATTAGCCCTAAGCTGCTTAGTATCCTTAGGCAAACAATAACCACCGTAACCAAAAGAAGGGTTATTATAATGACTACCAATACGCGGATCTAAGCCTACACCTTGAATAATCTGCTTACTATTTAAACCATGTGCTTCAGCATAGCTATCTAATTCATTAAAATAAGCAACTCGCATTGCCAAATACGTATTAGAAAACAACTTAACCGCTTCCGCTTCCGTAGAATCCGTAAACAACACGTCAATATTTTCTTTAACTGCGCCTTCTACTAATAAATCAGCAAACTGCTTAGCCCTTGCAGATTCCTCACCGATAATAATTCGAGAAGGATGTAAATTATCATGCAGCGCTCGCCCTTCCCTTAAAAACTCAGGCGAAAAAATAATATTATTCGTTGCGAAATCTTGACGGATTTTAGCGGTGTAGCCCACAGGAACGGTTGATTTAATCACCATAACCGCCTGCGGATTAATCTCTAAAACGTCCTTAATAACCGACTCAATCGAGCTAGTATTAAAATAATTCGTCTCAGCATCATAATCGGTAGGCGTTGCGATAATAACAAAAGCCGCCCCCGTATAAGCAAGCTCCTTATCTAAAGTTGCACTAAAATTAAGCTTTTTATTCTGTAAAAAATCCTCAATTTCCGTATCAATAATCGGTGACTGCTTATTATTAAGCCCCTCTACTTTTTCCTTGATAATATCTAACGCCACAACCTCATTATGCTGTGCCAATAACATAGCGTTAGAAAGCCCCACATACCCTGTACCTGCAATTGCTATTTTCATAATTTAATTTACTTGTAAATAATTCTGCATTCTATAAATGCAATTGATAACACCCACGCACCTAACCGTACAGGCAAGCCCTCGTGGTTGCCCTTAATTCGCACAAAAACATAAGCAACGTATTGTTTACGCCATGATTTGCGGGTACCCACGAGGGGCACCCCTACGAAAATAAACACAAAACCGTAAGGATAAGATCCTTCCTTACTGATAAAACCTATCTAAATCCCACTTCAGAACATTATTCTTAATATATTCAGATATTTTTAGGTACCCCGCCTCATCTCTAATCACATGTTCAAAATAATTACGATGCCAAAAGCGCTTACTGAACCGCGTCCAACCATCAAACTTAACACCAGCAATATACGCATTTGTAGAAAGTGATTTGAAAGCGCCAACAATATCCCCTAATTGTTTATCGCCACTATTTAATTCAATAATTCCATGAAAATGATTAGGCATTACCACATAATCATGCATCTTAAGCCCATCAAACCTT
>DAOUSK010000129.1 GCA_030627265.1 Methylococcaceae bacterium | reverse complement strand
TGATATGAAGGTGGCATTTTCTTATCAACGGATAGGTCAGGAAACCTTATTACGGTTACCTGCAAAAGATGGACAGCTTTGCCTTGTTTGTCATGATTTTAAAGATTAATAATGAGAGACCTCGTATGCGTATTATTCAAAACTTAAAAGCCATTCCTAAGGTACAAAAATTTAGGTATGGCATGATTCTTTTAGCGAGTATGAGCTTACTAGGGCCTTTAGCTTTTTTACCGCAATTAGTGGGTAGTGATGACTTATGCGGGCAGCTTTGTATGCGCCGCTTTTATTTATACTTTCCGGGTATGACTTGGGAAGATTTTTTTGTGCATGTGAATGCTGCAACTATTGGTGTGATGGCCTTTGCGCTGATTTTAATCACGACTTTATTTTTTGGGCGTATTTGGTGTGGTTATTTATGTCCGGTTGGTGGCTTGGCTGAGCTGAGCTCACGTATGCTTAATGATCGCTGGAAAATTGAATTTCGTTCTTTGCCACAAGTGCAAATTCGTTATGGCTATTTTGGTTTTTACCTCGTTGCGATGCCAGCATTAGGAGTTAGTGCTTGTAGTTTATGTAATTTTATTACTATTCCAAGGCTTATAGAGGCGATGAGCGGTGAGTATCGTGGCATGATTTACCTTGTGTCTAGCGTTGGGTTAGTTAACCTTGCATTATTGTTATTGTTAGGTGTTTTTGCCAGTAAAGGGCGCGCTTATTGTCAATTCTTATGTCCGATTGGTGCGGCAGATAGTATTGTTAACCGAATTGGTGCCAGACTACCGTTTGCGCATCGTATTCGTGTTGCTAAAGAACGTTGTACCGGCTGTAATATTTGTGCGCGAGACTGCATGTGTGGCGCAATAAAAATGGTGGATAAAATAGCGGTGGTTGATCAAATGTCATGTATGTCATGTCATGAATGTGTTGATGTGTGTGATTGGAATGCCTTAGCGTGGACTGCACCACCAAAACATAAACATAACAGCCCTAAGAGAATTAAAAAGAATACTGAAATTTTTCCTTTACCAGATTGGCAAGCGATTCATATTACCCCTCTTAAAGAAGAGGCAGGAAGAGCTTTACCGCAGATAAGTGGCGTGAGTATTTTTAATTCAATGGTCTTTTTAACCGTGATATCAGTCATCATTGTTGGCTCATTTTTATAAAGGGTGCTGTTGCTAATGTTACGTTCTTTTTTATTGTTATTCCTGATTTTACTTAACTATACTGTTGAGGCGGGGCCTCGTTATAGTGATCCTGATGGCTGTTTATCTTGTCATGCCTATGAAGGTTTAAACTTTATAGATGAGAATGGTGTTTTTAGAAGTGCAACCATTGATGCCAGTCATTATGCAAGCTCTTTGCATGGCAGTGTGCCGTGTAAAGACTGTCATCGTAAGGTGATTGATTATCCCCATAAAGTTGAAAATACCGAAGTTGATTGTAGTGCATCTTGCCATATTGAAGAACCTTCAGAGGGGGTGAAATATAGCCATGATGTGATTCATGAAGAAATGGATAAATCGGTGCATGCCGATGGCTGGTATAAAGGCTTAACGGGCGGTAATCGTTTGCAAGAATTAGAAGAGGAGCAAGACCCTTCTTGTCGGCGCTGTCATAGTAATACTGCTTATATTGCGGATGCTCAGTTAGAAAAATTTAAAGAAGCCTTTGCGCATGCAGAAACAGAATGTGGTAATTGCCATCAAGGTAAAGCATGGATGGGCCAATTTGGCGGACATATTTTAAGGCGCTTTATAGGCAGACGTTGGAATAATATTGAAAATAATCAGCTTTGTATTCAGTGTCATGGTGATATTGAAGCCATGCGCGAGGTGCAGCAAGAGGATGAAAAAACTTTAGAAAAGCATCCACCAAGTGAGCGTTTTGTACAAAGCTCTCAAAGTTATGCAAAAACCTTGCACGGGCGATTGATTGCTGCTGATTCAGAGTTTGGAGCCTCTTGTATTGATTGTCATGCACCCGATGGTTGGAAGCATGAAATTCGTGCTTACACTGATGAAAAGTCAGCGTCGCATCCTGATAATTTAGGGGAAAGTTGTGGGCAATCTAACTGTCATGGCTATACAAAAAAACCAGGGAATGAAGGCTTTACCATGACTGATATGCATAGCTTATCTTTATTAGGTTTACATAGTTTTGCAAAACCTTTAACAGATAAAGATTTATGGCAGTCGAATTGGTTTCGTAGTATGTGGCCACTGATGGCCGCAGGCATTGTTTTTATCGTGGGTAGTTTAATTTGGTGGATTTTTTATAGAACCGATAAAAAGATTCTCGCTATTTTAGGCGGCAGTCGGTTTGAGCGCGTGATGATTGGTAGAAAACCTAAAAAATCTAAGGCTAAAGCCACCGCTAGAAAACCGCGTGTGGAGAAAAAAGTAGTACCAACTCCATCAGTAGAACCGGTAGGTCCTGCCACTATCACTAAAGAAGCTTCAGAGCCTGAAGCAGAAAAAACGCTTAAAAAACCTGATGAACCTGAGGCTTAATATGAATTATCGTCTTTTTATTATCGTCTTATTAAGTGCGATGAGTCCTTATGTAATGGCTGAAAGCCTGTATTTACAAGAAATGAATAATACGCTACTAAGTGATCAGCAATTAGAAAAGTCTAAAGAAAAATTAGAGGCACATAAAACGCTAGAAGTACGTGAAGATTTAGCAATGCCTCCTTTTCATAAGCGAGCTCAGCTTAAAGCTTCTTTAGAATATAGTACTTGTACCTCGTGTCATTTATTGCCGCCGCATACTAAAAGTGAACGTACTCGAACGTTTATGAATATGCATACGCAGTTTATTGCCTGTGAAAGCTGTCACTTTCGCCCTAAAGATAAAACTCTGAATTACCAGTGGGAAGATGTACGTGACGGTACGCGTATACAAGCAAAAACTAAGCTATTCAGACAAGTGACCAGTAGCGAAGAAAAACCTGAAGAGCGCGTTAAGGCTCTACATGCTTATTATAAGATAGCCCCCCTTTATCAAGGTGAAACCATTGGTTTACGTAAAAACCATCCTTTTGCAAAGGAAAGCAAACGCTTATGGGAAAAGGGCACAGAGCTTGAAAAGATAGAACGTCGCGCTTTGATTCATGCACCACTAGAAGAAAAAGGTCCTGAATGCAGTGCCTGTCACGATAAAAATGAGTCGCTTTTAGATTTAGCTGAGCTGGGTGCCAATACTTATCAAGCAAATAAAATTTACAATAATATTATTGCGCAATTTTTTGCACGTTATAAAGATGAAGATAGCCGTATTCGTATTATGAGACTTTTAAAATGATACGTTATACATTGATTGCTTTATGCCTTGTGATACAAGTCATGTTTTTAAAATTAGTGGTTGCAGCAGAGCAAAATATTCCTGTTGCAGAAGTGGATAGAATTTTCACTGATGATTTTAATCAAGCAACGGCTTTAGCGATTGATACAGCGGGTTTGGTGTATGTTTTAGATGGCATGAACTCAAGGGTGGTAATATTTTCAGCGCAAGGAAAAAAGTTACGTGAAATATCCGCAAAGTCTTTAGGGCATGACTTCACAAAAGCGATGGGTTTAGCGATATACGAGCAGCAGCTTTATATCGCAGACTCGATGAATCATCGAATTATTCAACTTTCATTACAAGGGAAATGGCAGCGCAATATTACTTTATCTGCACCTGAAAAAGAAAGTTTACTGCCCGAGCCTGTTGCTTTATTAGCTAATGAAAACTACTTGATTTATAGCGATAGACGCTGGCATCGGGTTTGTTATTTAGATTTAACTAGCGCTAAACAAATACGCTGTGTCGGTGAGCGGGGTGAAATGCCTGGTCAATTTCAATACCCTTTTCAGATAGCAGAAGATAAAGAGGGGTATTTGAATGTGGTAGATGTGGTTAATGCACGTATTCTGGTGTTTAATCCTCGCGGGAAATATTATTCTCAAACAGGACAATTCTCGATAGAAAATTTTTATCGCCCGAATGGTAATAGCTTTGATGCTTTAAGTTTTCAGTATGTCAGTGACGCTTATTTAGGCAGTATCAGTGTTTATCAGCAAGGGCGATTTTTAGGCTTATTAAAAAATGCACAAGGGGACGTTATTCAGTTTAAAACCCCAGTTGCGTTACAGGTCGATCCTGCTGGTTTTTTATATGTGCTGGATTCAACAACGCAGCAATTAACTCAGTTGCATCTCAGCTACCAATTGCTAACCAATAAACCAGCTAAAGCCGCCGTGGTTTCGCGTAAAAACTGTGTGTTGTGTCATTACACATGGACTGATCAAGTGGAGCAAGAAAGCGGTAAGGATGAGCAAAGTATTTTGCCTGTTGCATCATTAGATATGTGTGTAAGTTGCCATCATGGTGTGGTGTTTGATTCTCGGCAAGCGATTCCTCATGCAGTACAGCATCCAACGGTTTATGATGCAGAAGATAAAAAACAACTGCGTTATAAAGCTTTGCCACGTGAAGATAAAATACCTGAGATTTATCCACACATCGATAAGCAGGATTTGAATTGTGCGAGTTGTCATACGCCGCATAATGATAATCAAAACCCGCAAAGTTTGTATAAAGAAAATCATAATGCATGGTTACGCGGGGCGGATTATGGCAGTGATCAATGTGAAGCCTGCCATGAAAAGAATGCAAAAAATTCAGGTCGAGAGAATAAAAAACAATTTGGGGTAAATCACCCTTTAGGCGTGAAAATGCATAAACCCGAAGCTAAGCGAGCAAAGCATTTAGAAACTACGGATCCGCATTTGCAAAAAGGTTTACCTAAATTATTATTAAATAATGGCGGGGCTTTAGGCGAGGACGATGCCTTGGTTTGTCAGTCTTGCCATCAAATACATCAAGGTAAAACCGATAACTTATTAACCCAAACAGATGCCGAAGGTGCGCTGTGTGCTAGTTGCCATCAGCGGCAAGCGCCTAAAGATGCTAAAGCAGCACGTAAAGCAGGGGTGCACCCTGTTAATGTGGAGCTGGAAGAGCCTGTTGAAATTCGCGGGAAGAAAGTTAAATCAGTGCAATGTCAAAGTTGTCATCAAGTACATAATGGCACGCTAGGCACAGAATTATTTCCTGATAAAATCAAACAAGTCGAGGCTTTATGTGTCGATTGTCATCAGCGCCAGCATGCTAAAGATGATAAAGAAGCAAGGCAAAAAGGCATTCATCCTATGAATATAGAAATGGATGAGCCAGTAAAAATTGCAGGGCTAGAGGTCAAAAAGATTGGCTGCCTCAGTTGTCATTCGGTTCATGCTGGCAAACCGAATACACCGGTATTACATGAAGAGCATCGTGATGGGCAGTTATGTGAAAATTGCCATGAAGGTAAGCAGAAATTAGTGGGCACCGATCATGATTTACGGGTAACGGCAAAAGAATCGCAAAACCAGCAGGAAGAAACGCCCTTACATTCGGGTGCTTGTGGGGCTTGTCATACGCTGCATAAAGGCTCGACTGAACAAGTGTTTTTAAGTTCGGTGATTGCTGTTGATAAAAAAGAACGTGATGAGGCT
>DAOUSK010000165.1 GCA_030627265.1 Methylococcaceae bacterium | reverse complement strand
GGGATTTCACGTAACCGAGTGGCTGACGTGTTGGAAAAATCGGGAGATAGAATTGAATTCACAGACATGGATGTTGTTTATGGTGTGGTGAATAAAATTTATTCTAACATTCGCTGAGTGTGAGCGTAACCCTTGAGTATGGCCAATGGGTTTAGGCTCGATTGAATATGGCTTTTTTTGATTTGATAAATTGGCGAAGGGGGCAGGTAATGATGAGAATTGCTGTTTAGTTTAGGGGAATGTTTAGTTTTACATCTAGGCCTTGTTTTTTACCCATAAGTAATTCAATTTTCCAATCATGAATTTCACATAATTGCTGCACAATTGCTAAGCCTAACCCACTGCCGCCGGTTTTTTTATTACGCGAATTATCTAATCGATAAAATGGTTGGAAAACTGCGCTTAGCTTATCTTCGGGAATGCCTGGGCCTTGGTCAATAATATGTATGATTAAAGCGTTTTTTTCTTGTGAGCAAGTTAGGTTTACCGGCTTGTCTGCGCTATAACGAAAAGCATTATCCAGTAAATTACACAATACACGGCGTAAGGCATTGACTTCAATCTTGCATTGGCCACCGTTGCTTTGCCAATGAATAACTTGATTTTGGCGCGCATAGTTCTTCGCTAGTTCATTCAGCACTTTATTGATTTTGATATTAAATGCACGATGTTTATCCATGCCTTTAACAAATTCAAGGGCATTTTGAATGAGTTTTTCCATTTCATTTAGATCATTGCGCATGCCTGTAATTAAAACGGTATTGTTTTCGTTTTCTAAAAGCTCTAAGGCAATTTGCATACGTGTTAGCGGGGTACGTAAATCATGCGAAATACCGCCAAATAAAATGCTGCGATTAGACATAAACTGGCTGATTTCTTGTGCCATGCAGTTGAAGTTATGTGCGAGCATTGCTAATTCTTGTGGGCCATGTTCAGGGATGCGTGTCGACAACTTTCCCAAGCCGATTAAGTTAACGGCATTGGATAAGGTTTTGATAGGGCGAGTAATACGGCGCGCTAAAAATAGCGTGGTGATTAAAATCAGCAAGAGTCCTCCAGCAAGAATGCCGAACATGGCTTTGGGTGGGTGCGAGCCAAAACGTTCATGTAAAAAACCGATATAAATAACGTTATCAGCAATGGGCAATGCGACCCAAAAACAAGGTTCTCCATCGGTTACCGACTGCTTAATGCTAAGTGTTTGGTGGAAGTGGTGCTGCAAGGATTTTTCTAGTCGAGGAATAAAAGGGTAGTGTTCTGTGAGAGTTTGTAGTGGAACGGGTTGGTCAGTAATAAGTAAATGATGTTGTTTTCGTAAATGAACTTGGTAGTCTGCTTTTTTTTCTGCAGGCAGAGCAACCCAAGATTTGCTGATAATATGTATTAAACCGCCCATATCATCGGCGGCCCTATTTGCCATAGGGCTTAATACAAAATAGAAAACCAGAAGAATAGACATTAGTGTAAAGCTAATTAGGCCAAAGGCGAGTGTAAGCGCAGTATTGGTCGATATAGTATTTAAGCGCCGAAATAAACTCATGTGCTTGTTTGATCTGGAGTGAATTTATAACCTTCGCCCCAGATGGTTTGGATATAAACAGGGTTGCTTGTATCAGGTTCTATTTTTTGGCGTAAACGCATAATACGCACGTCAATACTGCGATCAAAGGGTGCGCAGTCATAGCCTTTTAGATTTTCTAGTAGCGTATCGCGGGATAATACCTGTTGAGGATTACTAATAAAAATTTCTAATAAAGAAATGTCACCGCTGGTTAAGCTGACTGGCTGACTATCACGTAATAAGCTTTGCTTGGCTCTATTAAATTGATAAGAACCAAATTGGTAGATTTCTTGTTCGTGTGAGTTACTAGGTGCTGTTTGTCTGCGTAAAACGGAGCGTATGCGTGCAAGCAGTTCGCGGGGATTGAAGGGTTTGGCTAAATAATCATCTGCGCCCATTTCTAGACCAATAATTCGGTCTATATCTTCGCCACTAGCAGAAAGCATAATAATAGGAGGGCTTAGCCGGTTATTTAGTCGTTTAATAATATCGAGACCATTTTCACCGGGTAGCATTAGGTCGAGAATGATTAAATCTGCGCTGGCTTGTTTTAGGTAGGCATCCATGCTTTTTCCATCTTCTACGCAATTTACTAAGAATCCTTGGCTATCAAGGTATTGATCAAGTAGGTTGCATAGTGCTTGGTCGTCATCGACAACCAGAATTTTACTTTTTTGCTCGCTGTTCAAATGATTTATTCCTTGAGATTAGAGAACTCAGTCTTCCTATGTCAATTTATTAGTATATTTATTTAAACTAACATAGCTTGTTAAGTAATTCTACGTGTTTGATTCGCATTGTTACATTTTGTTACAAATTCGGTTTTAGTGACATATTTTAGATATACCTACTCTTTATACTTGAATTGTAATCTAGGGACACTGCGATACGGTATTGGCGGTGAGAGTTTTAATATTTGGAGGGGCAGGAAGACAATGAAAAAAATTTTAATAGGACTTTGTGTAGTCGGTGCGGTCAGTTATAACGTTAGCGCTACAGCAGCTGGTAATATGCATCAGCATAAATTTAATAAACATTTAGATAAAGCACTAAGACCTCTGGTTAACGACCTAGGATTAACGGGGGATCCTTTGCTAAACAGAGACGTGCCAGATATTAATAGCGCGCAAGCACAATTAGGTATGGATTTATTCTATTCTAAATCTTTAGGTGGCGATCGTGATTCAGCTTGTGTTACCTGTCATCATCCTTTATTAGGTGGTGGTGATCGTTTGGCCTTACCGATTGGCGTGGAGTCTGATACACCTGATTTATTAGGCCAAGGACGAACGAATGCAGAGGCTGAAAATCATGCTGGCTTTCCTCCTGTACCCAGAAATGCGCCAACAACCTTTAATGTTATCGCTTGGGATAAGTTTCAGTTTCATGATGGGCGGTTGGAAAGCTTAAATCCACAGCAGGGTGCCAATGGCTCAGTTGGCGGTATTCGTACACCTAACTCTGCAGCTGGCGTAGCTGATCCACTAGCGGGTGGTAATTTAGTTCAGGCGCAGGCGCGCTTCCCAGTTACTTCTAGAGAAGAGATGAAATCATTTTCACATAATTCTTATAGTGATCAGGAAATTAGAGAGTTTTTAGCAGCAAGATTAGCAGGCTATGAAGGACCGCAAGTTTTTGATGCAAATGGTAACGATGTGACTGACACGGTGCCATTGCCTGAAACAGCGCACTGGATAGAAAAATTCCGTAGCGTCTTCAATGAGCCAAATGCGCCATTAGAAGAGCTGATTACTGAGCAAAGAGTATCTATGTTAATTGGTGAATACGAACGCTCTCAAGCTTTTGGTAATACACCGTGGAAACGTTATGTTGAAGGCGATAATAAAGCAATCTCTGCAGGAGCAAAAAGAGGTGCGATATTGTTTTACACTTCAAACATGCAGGGTGGAGCGAACTGTTCTAGCTGTCACAGTGGCGATTTCTTTACTGATGAAAGTTTTCATAACCTAGCTATGCCACAAGTGGGCGAAGGTAAAGGCAATGGTGCTGATGGCTCTAAAGATTTTGGCCGTGCAAGAGAAACAGGTTTAGAACAAGATAAATTTGCTTTTAGAACACCATCATTAGTGAATGTTGAAGTCACTGGACCTTGGTCACATGCAGGTTCTTATGATTCATTAGAGGCTGTTATTAAGCATCACTCAAATGCAGCGAATGCAATTGACAACTTTGATGAAAG
>DAOUSK010000132.1 GCA_030627265.1 Methylococcaceae bacterium | reverse complement strand
TTTATTGGGTAAATACCCCAAGGCAACAAAAGGCGATACAGCTGATTTTAATTTACAATTTTTATTTACCCCTATGACTGATTCTTCGTGGGGAAACCAAAATGATTACAATCCAAAAACGGCTGTAGGGTGGCGGGGGCCTTATTTAATGAGTGGGGTAACTAATGATTTTTCTGTTGATAATGATAATGACACCAATAAAACTGATGAACTCCATAGTTCATTTGGCAGTGCTACCTACGTAAATCAAGCTATTACAGCGGGTGACCAAGTGGCTTTAGATGCTTGGGGAAGGCCTATTGTTATTCAAATACCGACTGCATGCCCGGCCCCATATAGTGCTACTCCGGAGAAGTGCGCTAGATTAGTTTCGGCAGGCCCAATGCCAGGAAGAGATATTCAATCCTTTGGTTTAACTGCAACACTTGCCAATGGTGCATCAACAGATAGAAAGACTAATAGAGTTCTTTATTTAAAAATTCCTGACCCTTATTCAGAGGGTAATAAGCGATGTAATGAATAAGTAAGTAGCCCGTATAAAGCTTACGTAATACGGGGTATTCGATGTGCTGTTTATCCCGTATTCAGTACCTCCATACGGTCTTTAGCCATTTTTTTCGTATTTAACAGTATTTTTTTACAAAATAATTCATAAAGAGAGAAGCAAAAATGCCAGAAATATCAAGGTTTTTCGGAATAATAATCAGGATGTTTTATGATGAGCACAATCCACCTCATTTTCATGCTGAATATTCAGGCAAAAAAGCAGTTTTTGACTTTGATGGAAATGTCATAAAAGGCAACCTTGGATCGAAAACAGCAACTAAATTAGTTAGAGATTGGGTTGATATGCATGGCCCAGAACTCGTAATTGATTGGAAATTGGCTAGAGAAAATCAGGAAATCAAAAAAATTGAACCTTTAACTTAGCGGTGAAATTATGTGGGATATGAATGATGTCATAAATCTTGAATATAAGGGGAATTATACTTTTTATATTTTGTTTGATGATGGTGTAGCAGGAGATGTGGATTTTTCAGAGTACGCCGCTAGAGGCTTTGTATTTTCTCCGTTAAGAGATAAAGAGTTTTTTAAGCAAGCAAAAATTGAAGGTGGAACCATTTCATGGCCAAATGGGGCTGATATTGCGCCTGAAACATTGTATGAAAAAATAACCTGTTAGTATTTATAGTAAATACTGGGTAGGAAGAGGTAACTCTAAATGTTAAGCGCGATGGGCGTAAGCTAGGCTGATGAATATCGTTAATTTTCGCCACATAAAATAGCGCCATTTTTTACCCCGTATTCGGTACCCCCATGCGGGCTACGATCCTACGGATTTTGTGTATTGCTTTAAATAAGTCGTAGCAATTCAATCGGCGGAATATTATGGGTTGGGTATTAAAAGCAACGCGCATTTTTCATTCCCTATACCCCACAACACACCGACACCCGTAGGATGGGTAGAATGTAGTGCCGGCTTTTTGGTACGTAATGAAACCCATCAAACCCATGCTAAAACGATGGGTTTCGTGTGTTGATATTAAATGATTTGAAGGTCGAGAACCTATTCCGCGTTAATTATGACGGGCGGTGTTGATTTTGTAGCGCGTTTAAAAAATTACGTAACACTTGGTCTTTACATTCACGGTAATGTTTATGTGTCGATTTACGGAAAAAGGCGCTGAGTTCATGGCGACTTAAACGAAAATCGACTGTCTCTAAAAGCCCTAAAATATCATCATCTTTAAAATCTAAAGCAATTTTTAATTTTCTAAAGATAATATTATTAGTTAATTTTGTTTCTATAGGTGGTTGAGTGCCTTCACGCTTACCACGATTATTAGCAATTAAGCCGTTTAAAAAGTGGGCTAATTGCTCATCCCCTAAAGATTTATAATCGGGATCATCATCTTTTTTTAACCAATTACTGAGTTGCTCGCGTGTTACGCTTAAATCAGCAAGGGCAAATAATTCAATCATTTCATCGTCGCTACAATTAAACGTGTAGCGTATGCGTCGTAAAATATCGTTATGGGTCATAATTTAGCTCTCATAAAAGAGGCATAATTGTAACATGCTAGTTATGTTGGATTATTGCAATTAGAAAGGAGAATTTGGTGTTTAGCCTATAAATTAGGAAAAATTAGATTAAATGTTCGAATTTGGTTTATCCTTTCAGCGCGATTGAACCCTAATACTTGTTACCCTGCCTCATGACCCAAAAACAACTGATCATATTTTTTGCTGCTTTATTTTCTTCCCTCGCATCCGCTGCGATATTAATTTACGCTTATCAACAGCCTTCGGCGTTAGCGTGGACGGTAGCGATTACCTTATTAACGGTTATTTTATGGGTGACAGAAGCGGTTCCTATTCCGGTTGCGTCATTAGTACCGTTTGCTCTGTTTCCTTTTGCAGGCGTGCTGACTCATCAACAAGTTTCTTCCGCATTAGGTAGTCATGTCATTTTATTGTTAATGGGCGGTTTTATGCTGTCTAAATCGCTGGAAAAAAGTGGCATACATCGGCGCTTGGCTATTTATATGGTTAAGCTAATTGGAGTTGATAGTGGTAAGCGAGTAGTGATTGGTTTTATGGTCGCGGCTGCCTTGTTGAGTATGTGGATATCTAATACGGCGACAACACTTATTTTATTGCCGATTGCTATCGCGGCTTTGCAAGGGGTTGAAGATAAAGCGACAGTGACTGCGCTCATGTTAGGTATTGCTTATGCTGCTAGCTTAGGTGGTGTGGGTACACCGATTGGATCACCGCCTAATATTATTTTTATTAGTATTTATCAAGAAACAACAGGGCAAGAAATTGATTTCCTTACGTGGATGAAAATTGGAATCCCTATTGTTGTGATAGGAATTCCATTGATGGCATTATGGCTAACGCGGAATATATCGGCAAAATTAGTGTTTAGTATGCCCGAGCAAACGCCTTGGCGAATAGCAGAAAAACGTGTATTGCTAGTTTTTGCTTTAGTCGCGCTGGCTTGGCTTACAAGGCCGTTATGGAGTCATTATTTAGGCTTGGATAAAGTCGGTGATAGTACCATTGCATTATTAGGTGTTATTTTGATGTTTATTACACCCAATGGTGAAAAACACGGTGCTTTATTGGATTGGAAATCAGCCAGTAATATTCCTTGGGGCATGTTGCTTTTATTTGCTGGCGGAATTGCGATTGCAAAGGCATTTATGGCATCAGGGTTAAGTCTTGTAATAGGCGGAATGTTGGCAGGGTTATCAGTATTACCTATCTATGTGTTAATAGTAGCGCTTTGTTTGGGTGTCGCTTTTTTAAGTGAAATAACCAGTAACACGGCCACAGCGACTCTATTGATGCCAATTTTAGCAACGGCATCTGTCGCAACGGGCATTGATCCACAAGTTTTAATGATGCCTGCAGCCATTAGTGCTAGCTGCGCATTTATGATGCCCGTCGCAACGGCACCGAATGCCATTGTTTACGGCACAAAAAAAGTCAAAATGAAAGAAATGGCGCATGAAGGTTTTATGTTGAATTTAATCCTTGCATCTGTGGTGAGCGGTGTTTGCTACCTGTCTTTAATTGGATAAAGGTGATTTTTTTATGTTAGATAAAATTGTTACAAAATAAGCTTGAATATAAATGAACAAACCCCATGTTAATTTTATCTTTTTAGAGTGCACTAAACGTGGAGCAATAAATAAATGAGTAATGATCAGAAATCATCTGAGACTCAATCAGATAGCGATTTGATTGAAGAAGTTCTTGAGCAAACGGCAGAACTTAATAAAGAAACGGAAGAAAGTGATGCAGCGGTTGAAGTGGAGGCCGTTGATGGTTCTGTTGAAGACTTACAAAAGCAACTGGCTAAAGCTGAGAAAAAAGCGGCAGATAATTTAGATAAAGCATTACGTGTGCAGGCAGAGATGGAAAATCTGAAACGCCGTACGCAAAAAGACTTAGATAGTGCGCATAAATATGGCTTAGAAAAGTTTGCTAAAGAATTGTTATCGGTTATTGACTCACTAGAATTAGGCATTCAAGCAGCAACCAGTGATGTACCTGAAGTATTAAAGCTAAAAGAAGGTAGTGAGCTAACGATTGCACAGTTTGAAGCGGTGTTTGCAAAATTTAATATTGTAGCGATTAATCCAATAGGTGAGGCGTTCAATCCTGAATTTCACCAAGCAATGACCATGGTTCCTTCGGCAGATGCAGAGCCTAACTCAGTGATTAATGTTTTTCAAAAAGGTTACGTTTTAAATGGACGCTTGATTCGCCCTGCGATGGTTGTGGTTGCACAAGCAGTTGCAGGTGATGATTCAGCAAAAATTGACGCTCAGGCTTGAAAATAAAAAAACCAACCTTATATCAGGTTCAACTTTTAAAAATAATATAAACCTTTTTGGAGCTTTCAATGGCTAAAATGATCGGAATTGATTTAGGAACTACCAACTCATGTGTTGCTGTTCTGGAAAATGGTACTTCACGTGTAATAGAAAATAGTGAAGGCGCACGTACAACACCTTCTATCATCGCTTTTACAAAAGATGATGAAGTATTAGTAGGACAAGCAGCTAAACGCCAAGCGGTTACTAACCCAGAAAATACATTATTCGCAATTAAGCGTTTAATTGGTCGTAAGTTTAAAGACGATGCAGTACAAAAAGACATCAAAATGGTGCCTTATAAAATTGTTCCTGCAGAAAATGGTGATGCATGGGTTGAATGTCATGGTAATAAAATGGCAGCTCCTGAAGTTTCATCACGTGTATTGATGAAATTAAAAAAAGATGCAGAAGCATTTTTAGGTGAAGAAGTGACAGAAGCGGTTATTACTGTTCCTGCTTACTTTAATGATTCACAACGTCAAGCAACAAAAGATGCAGGTCGTGTTGCGGGTCTTGATGTTAAACGTATCATTAACGAACCAACTGCTGCGGCATTAGCATTCGGAATGGATCAAACACCTGGCGATTCTACGATTGCGGTTTATGATTTAGGTGGCGGTACTTTTGATATTTCAATTATCGAAATTTCTGAAGTCGAAGGCGAGCATGCGTTTGAAGTACTATCAACGAATGGTGATACATTCTTAGGTGGTGAAGATTTCGATTTACGTGTTATTGAATTTTTAGTTGCTGAATTCAAAAAAGACAATGGTATTGATTTACATAATGATCCATTAGCTCTACAGCGTTTAAAAGAAGCAGCAGAAAAAGCGAAAATTGAGCTTTCTTCAGCTGAATCAACAGATATTAAC
>DAOUSK010000126.1 GCA_030627265.1 Methylococcaceae bacterium | reverse complement strand
GATGATAATTTTTCAATAGCAGAAATAGCGGTATTCATTTCTTTTTCTACTGTGCGTTGAGTCAGCATGATAACAGGAAGATTTGTTTCTCCATGATGCGGCTCTTTTTGAATGATTGCTTCTATGCTGATATTTTGTTTTGCTAAAATATTGGTAATGTCAGCTAATGCACCTGGTTTATCTTCAACGGTTAACCGAAGGTAATAAGCTGTTTGTATTTCTTCAGGCGCTAGAATAGGTGTATCAATAATCGCTGTTTCTTGAAAACCAAGAGCAGGAATGCGGCTGCTTGAGTCTAATGATAATGCACGAACAACATCAACAACATCAGCGACAACAGCAGAAGCGGTTGCTTCTGCGCCAGCACCAGCACCATAATATAAAGTAGGGCCTACTGCATCAGCTTGAACAAGGACCGCATTCATAACCCCATCAACATTAGCAATTAAACGACGTTCGGGGATAAGGGTAGGGTGTACTCTTAATTCAATGCCTTTGTCGGTTTTTCTAGCAATCCCTAAATGTTTAATACGGTAGCCTAGTTCGCCTGCATATTCGACATCATCACGGGTAATCTTAGTAATGCCTTCAGTAAAAACATTTTCGAATTGTAGAGGAATGCCAAAAGCGATTGAAGCAAGAATCATTAGCTTATGCCCCGCATCAATACCTTCTACATCAAAGGTAGGGTCAGCTTCTGCATAACCTAAGGCTTGCGCTTCGGCAAGAACGTCGTCAAAATCACGGCCTTTATCACGCATTTCAGTCAGGATAAAGTTTCCAGTACCATTGATAATGCCCGCTAACCAGTTAATTTGGTTTCCACTTAGACCTTCGCGAATTGCTTTGATAATGGGGATACCACCAGCCACAGCGGCTTCATAGCTAACCATAACATTCGCTTTTTTGGCAGCAGCAAAGATTTCATTACCATGTAAAGCGATTAATGCTTTGTTTGCGGTAACAATATGTTTGCCATTGGCAATGGCTTTTAAAACTAATTCTTTTGCTAAACCAGTTCCGCCAATTAATTCTAAAATAATTTCGATGTCAGGATCGTTGATAACATCATTAGAATCAGTACTTAAGGTAATGCCTTTAGTATCACAAATGCGCTCACGAGTTAAATCTCTTGCAGATGCACGTGTGATAATAATATCGCGGCCTGTGCGGCGTGATATTTCTTGTGCATTACGCGTTAAAACATTAACAGTACCGCCACCGACAGTACCTAAACCTAATATGCCCACTTTTACTGGCTTCAAATCAAACTCCTGAGATATTTGAGTAACTATAATTTTTTATTGGGATTTAAAATTATTTAAATTCTAAATAAGACCATCTTTTTTAAACATGGCACGTAAGCCACGGATTGCTTGGCGAGTTCGGTGTTCATTCTCAATTAAGCTAAAGCGTACGTGGTCATCACCAAACTGGCCAAAGCCAATACCGGGTGAAATAGCAACACAAGCCTCATTAATTAATTTTTTTGCAAATTCTATCGAGCCCATTTCTTTGTAAGCATCAGGAATGGGCGCCCAAACAAACATCGTTGCTTTGGGTTTTTCAACGGTCCAACCGATAGAATTAAGTCCATCACAAAGGACATCGCGGCGCTCTTTATACATAGCACAAATTTCTGCAACACAATCTTGCGGGCCTTCTAGCGCTGTGATGGCTGCAATTTGGATAGGAGTAAACATACCGTAATCCAAATAAGATTTAATACGTGCTAGTGCTGCAACAAGTTCTTTATTTCCACACATAAACCCAACACGCCAGCCAGGCATATTGTAGCTTTTTGATAGTGAGAAAAATTCTACTGCAACTTCATCGGCACCTTCTACTTCTAAAATTGAGGGTGCTTTATAGCCATCGAAGACAATGTCGGCGTAAGCAATATCATGCACGACCCAAATTTTATGCTCACGTGCGACAGCAATAATACGTTCAAAAAATTCTAAATCGACACATTCAGAGGTTGGATTCCCTGGAAAGTTGAGAATTAACATTTTTGGTTTTGGCCATGATTCCGTAATGGCTTTGTGTAATTCCTCTACAAAATCAACACCTGGTACCATTTTTACATGTCGCAAATCCGCCCCAGCAATAACAACGCCATAAGGGTGAATAGGGTAAGCAGGATTTGGAACCATCACGGTATCGCCAGGCCCTAAGGTCGCGAGTGCTAAGTGAGCTAAGCCTTCTTTGGATCCAATAGTGACAATAGCCTGTGTTTCTGGGTCTAAATCAATATCGTAGCGTCTTTTATACCAGTTACAAATTGCTTGCCTAAGGCGGGGGATACCGCGAGAAACGGAGTAGCGATGTGTGTCTTCCCGCTGAGTTGCTTCCACCATTTTAGCGACGATATGCTTGGGCGTAGGCTGGTCAGGGTTACCCATACCAAAATCAATAATATCCTCGCCTTTGGCTCGCGCTTCTGCTTTTAAATCGTTAACGATATTAAAGACATAAGGCGGTAGACGGCTAATACGGTGAAATTCTTCCATTGATGACTCAGATTTTAATAAAAATTATTTGATTTTTTAACTCAACCGACTAATTTACTGCGCTTAGGTAAATTAGTCAAATTGTTAATTCTATTTATTTAGCTTTATTGAATTCTCGTTCCTGAGTACCATTAAAGTACTTCAGACGCATGGTCAGCTAATCGAGAGCGTTCACCTCGTTTTAAAGTTATATGCGCGCCGTGATTCCATGATTTAAACTTATCAACAACATAGGTTAAGCCTGAACTTGTTGCCGTTAAATAGGGGGTGTCAATTTGAGATAAATTCCCAATACAAATAATTTTAGTACCAGGTCCGGCACGGGTAACTAGGGTTTTTATTTGTTTCGGCGTTAGATTTTGCGCTTCATCAATAATAAGGTAACGATTTAAAAAGGTTCGACCGCGCATAAAGTTCAATGAACGAATTTTCACTTTTTCTTTAATAATATTATTAGTGGTATCTTTTTCCCATGCTGAGCTTGTTTCGCCGCTTGCATCAGGGTTTTCTTGATGAGCTAATAATTCAAGGTTATCAACCAACGCTCCCATCCAAGGTGCCATTTTTTCTTCTTCAGTACCTGGTAAAAAACCAATATCCTCACCGACTGCGACAGTTTCACGTGTCATAATAATTTCAGTATAGGTTTTTTCTTCCATGGTCTGCTCTAGTCCAGCTGCGAGCGCTAATAGCGTTTTACCTGTCCCGGCTGTTCCTAGCAAGGTAACAAAATCAATTTCAGGATCCATTAGGACATTAAAAGCAAAGTTTTGCTCCCGGTTTTTAGCATGTATACCCCAAACGCTGAGGTGATCTGCGCGATAATTTTTGGCTAATTCTAATGTTGCAATACCATTATCAATAGTACGTACAATCACTTCGAAATCAGAATTATCAAGAATATAAAGGTATTGATTGGGGTACCAGTTTTCTACTAAAGGCCCCGATAGCTTATAAAATGTGCTGCCATCTTTCTGCCATGACTCCATATTAGTGCCATGAGTTTCCCAAAAGTCAGCAGGTAAAGCATCTGCGCCATGGTAGAGCAAGTCAATATCATCTAAAGTTTGATCGCTATGGTAGTCCTCAGCCGTTAACTCCAAAGCCGCCGCTTTAATGCGCATATTGATATCTTTAGAGACTAATATCACCGACGTTTCAGTGTGCATTTTGGTTAAAGCAAGCACAATGCTTAGGATGGAATTATCAGCTAAATTACCCGGCATAGAAGCAGGTAGCGTTGAATCTATGTGCTGTGTCTGAAAATACAGGCGACCGTCCAGTGCATCCTCTTTTTTTCCAGTGCTTTGTAGTTGGGAGAGTGGCAGGCCATTTCTAATATCTTTTTGGGTAGTACCTTTCAGTAAATCATCAATAAAACGGCTGACTTGTCTAACATTTTGTGAAACCTCAGATAAGCCTTTTTTAGCATGATCTAATTCTTCAAGTACCACCATTGGGATGAAAATATTATGTTCTTGGAAATGAAACAATGCAGCGGGATCATGCATTAAGACATTAGTATCTAAAACAAATAATTTTTTTGAATTATCGATATTCATGAGTTACGCTCCTAATTCTTTTAATACTTGCAAAACTTCTTCGATATGCACTTTTACTTTAACTTTACGCCACTCGTGAACTAACACGCCTTTTGGGTCGATTAAGAAAGTGCTGCGTTCAATACCGCGTGATTCCTTGCCGTACATCATCTTCATTTTAATAACATCAAATAAATCGCATAAAGTTTCTTCTTTATCACTCAATAAATCAAAAGGAAATTCTTGTTTACTTTTGAACCCTTCATGGACACGAACGGTATCACGAGAAACGCCTAAAATAACGCTATTAAGTGCATCAAACTCACTGATATGGTCACGAAAGTCTTTGCCTTCAGTTGTGCAGCCGGGTGTGTTATCCCGGGGATAAAAATAAAGAACAACATATTTACCTTGGTAATCTGATAGCTGTATGGTTTTATCACCTGTTGCTGATGCAGAAAAATTAGTGACAGTTTCACCGATGCTAATAGTACTCATATGAATTCCTTATTATGTATTACGCAAAATATTTTATAGTTTAAGCGTAGCATAAAGAATGCTTTAAAAAATCACTATTTTTATAAAATAATAAGCGATAAATTTCATTTGTAACTTCCTTATAACTTAATGGTAAAATTAAAATAATTCCCGCTTAAGATAATAAGGAAAAGCTGAAAATGGCTGAAGTTGAGCAAGACGAATCGATTGAAAGTAATTTTGAAGATGATCTGGATAAAATGCTGCAAGAAACCGTTGAGCAGTTAGATGATGAAGTGGGTAGCCAAGAAGCCATTGATAAATTATTGATGGCAGAGGATGGCGAGACAAATTTAGATCAAGTTGAAAATGTTGATGACCTTGTCGACTCTTTATTAGATGAAAGTGCTCAAGAACAAGCAGCGGATGTTATTGATGAATTTGCTGAAGATCCTATCGATGAGTTTGGTGAAGACCCAGTTGAGCCTGAAGCGGTAAAAACAGAAAATGCAACAAGTGACCTTGTGGATGATTTGTTGGATAAAAGTTTAGCGGAAGAGCCGATAGATGAGTTTGGAGAAATCGATGAAGAAGAGGAGATAACATTTGATATTTCAGGTGATTCAGTAACGGAAAATGAGCCAGAAGCAAGCAAAGAAGAGCCAGTAACTAGACCTAAAGTAGAAAGTGCGAAGGCTGAAAAACCGAAATCACCGACTCAAGTTATCAACTTAAGTGAAATTAAAGCACAAAATGAAAAGATAACTCTTTTGGGTAATGAAATCACTGAACTTAGAAAACATTTTGACTATTCAGAAGCGATAGAAAAAATAATTGATAATGAGAAAAAATCAAAACAGGAAGCAGAGTCAGCACAAAAGACATTAAAAATATTAAGTATTTGCGCTTTAGTGATTGCTATTTTAGCCATAGGTGTTGGCAGTACGGTCTTGTTTTTTAATTTACAGCTAGAAGATACGGTTGTAGAAGCTCAAAATTCTTTAATGGATATTGAAGATGAAATATCTGCTCGGGAAGTTAACCCGAATGATGAAAAAATAAAAACAGTACAAAGTCGAATAGCAGAACTTCAAGAAACCTTAGATGCTAG
>DAOUSK010000075.1 GCA_030627265.1 Methylococcaceae bacterium | reverse complement strand
GGGATTTTAAACGCCACAAAAAAAGCATCGGTTCCCGAGTCTACCCCGAATAAACGAGCAAACATCATATCCCTAATAAACCCTAATATCCGAGATATCATTGTCATGCTGCTGACAACAGCGGTAGACTTAAATAATTTACGACTCAAAGCAGATCTTCCTAGCATTAAAAGATTGACAATCATACCATTTGAAAGGAAAATACCTCATTTAAAAATACTTATCGCAAATCATTGAGGCATCATGGCTAATACAGCTCAAGCAAAGAAACGTGCTCGTCAAGCAGAAAATAACCGCGTTCGTAATGCGGGACAACGTAGCAAGCTACGTACATTCATCAAAAGAATCTTAACTGCAATTGAAGAAGGCGACGTAGAAAAAGCAAAAACTGCTTATGTTACGGCTTGCCCAGTTATCGATGCAGCTGTTAACAAAGGCCTTATTCATAAGAATAATGCAGCAAGAAGTAAAAGCAGACTCAATACTAAGATTCGCGCAATGGCATAATTAACTTTTTAGTTAATTTAGTCTAAGATACCAGACAATCTATTTAGATTGATCTGGTATTTTTTTGCCTTGGAACATGTGCTAAGTAATTTGAGCGTAATGGGGGCGCAGAACTTTAGTCTGCTTTTTAAAAATACAGGCTGAAGACCTGCACCCCAAGTGGTCATGTATAAATTATTGCACGGCACGCCCCCTATCGTTATTTATTTCAGGAGAAACGCTATGTCACCTACCAAATTGCGCTGGGGCATTTTAGGTGCCGCTCGTATTAACCAACAATTAATGCCTGCCATTGTTTCTGCTCATAATAGCGAACTCATCGCGATTGCCAGCCGTCGCCCTAATGCGGCCGAAGAAACACTTAAAAAATACGCACCTCAAGTCAATAATGTCCTCATTTACAATTCCCCTGAAAAATTATTAAACGATAGCAATATACAAGCTGTTTACATCCCCCTTGCAACTGAAGATCATGCTGAATGGACTTTACGCGCTATCGCTGCAGGTAAACATGTTTTATGCGAAAAACCAATGGCATTACATGTCGCTGACATTGAAGCGATAGAAATAGCTAGCAAAGAAAAAAATGTAAAAGTGATGGAAGGTTTTATGTATCGCTTTCACCCCCAATTCCAGCGCATTCAAGCAATCATACAGTCAGGGATTATTGGTGAGGTTCGCTCAGTCAGAAGCAATTTCGCCTATCCTATGCAAGCTGCTCGCCTTTACCGTATCGAGCGCCCAATTCATCAAGGTGGCGGCGCAATGTGGGATATCGGCTGTTACGCCATTCATGCAGCACGCTCTGCTTTTGGTAATATTAAAGCACAATCTATTTCAGCATTAGCTCACTATAATGAGCACGGCGCAGATATTAGCAGTAGTGGCATCATTGACTTTGGCGAGGGTAAATATGCACAATTTAACTTTAGCTTCCAACATGTGCGCCGTGCTGAATTTGAGATCATAGGCACAGCAGGCAGTTTAAAATGTGAAAACGTTTGGGCAAAACAAGATGATGCTGCACGAATTTCTTATGTCAGCGATAAAGAAGGCGAACAATCTGAAATATTAACACCCGCTAATCATTTTCAATTAGAGGTTGAGCATTTTTCTGATTGTGTTTTAAAGGATACATCGCCAGCACTTTCATTAACTGATGCAAAAGAAAATTGCTTAGTTATTAATGCTGCTTTAGATTCTGCAAAAACGGGGAAGTTGATTAATTTAGTTTAATTTCGAATAAAAGCCTTACAACCGCTTTTTGTATGATGGGTAGAACCTAGCACCTGTTTTTTAGGTGCGCAGTGAAACCCATCAATCCCATGTAAGATGATGGGTTTCGCAAAAAGACGCTCTACCCATCCTACTCGAAACCTTAATAAAAATATGTGAAATAATAAGCTCCAAAGTTTAAGTCTAAACCTATTGGGATTTAATATTAAACCGCTTTATTCATATTAATTTCCATTCTTTTTATCTCATCAGCACCATTGACTAAAATAGAGTGATCTTCCTGCAAATGATCATCTGAAATTTTATTTGGGTACTCTACATGCGATAAAATATGTTTAATGCAATTAATTCGTGCTTTTTTCTTATTATCCGATTTTATTACCGTCCACTCAGCATAAGGCGTATTCGTAGATAACAACATCGAATACTTCGCAATCGTATATTTATCCCAAAGCCTTTGCGCCTCTTGGTCAACAGGAGAAATTTTATATTGCTTTAAAGGGTCGGTAATTCTTTTTTCGAACCGTTTAGCTTGCTCTTTTTTACTGACCGAGAAATAAAATTTAATAAAAATAACATCTGAATTAACAAGCATTTTTTCAAATTCGGGCGTTTCTCTTAAAAACTCCTTATGCTCAGATTCAGAGCAAAACCCCATGACCGGTTCAACACCTGCTCGGTTATACCAAGAGCGATCAAATAAAACAATTTCACCTGCAGAAGGTAAGTTTTGAATATAGCGTTGAAAATACCACTGCGTTCTTTCTGTATCGGAAGGTTTTTCCAAAGCGACCACTTTTGCACCACGCGGGTTTAAATGCTCAGTAATTCGTTTAATCGTCCCCCCTTTACCTGCAGCATCACGACCTTCAAAAATCATTAAAACTTTCAGACCCTTTTCTTTAACGTGATTCTGAAACTTTAATAATTCAACTTGAAGCCTTTGTAACTCTTGCTCATATTCTATTGTTTCTTTTTGAATCCAAACTTGTACTTTACCCTTATTTTTACTGTCAGCCTTTTTCTCAACATTTTTCTTATTTACTTTTTTAATCGCCATGCTCATCTCCTTTCTAACTTAACTCGTTTACCAATTTATTGATTGTAGTATAAACAGCGTTAAAAGTAAGGGTTTTTGACGACAATTTTAAGTGATTTACATTTAATGCCTCAATCGACAACATAGCTAATAAAAGTAACGAACTGCTAAGTTTCACTACTTTGTACTATAATTTTCAAATCATAGCCTGAAACATAACAACGCTAATCATTCAGTAAATTCCGCATCATCATTTCAGACTGAGATAAATAAGAGCGTCCGAATAAGTTCAAATGATTAAGAATATGATACAAATTATAAAGCGATTTTCGCCTACCATAACCTGAATCTAACGGCCAAATGCTTGCATACGCTTGATAAAAATCGGCATCAAAACCACCGAATAGCTCGGTCATTGCTATATCAGTCTCACGATCACCATAATAACAAGCGGGGTCATAGATTACCGCTTGTCCATGTTTCGTCGCAGCGGCATTGCCTGACCATAAATCGCCATGCAATAAAGACGGCTGAGGGCTATAGTTTTCAAAAAAATCAGGCACTCGCAATATTAAGTCTTGCCCTAAATTTTGCAAGTCACCTAAATACCCATTTCTTTTTGCTAACTCTAACTGCACATCTAAGCGCTGCTCTTGCCAAAAAGCAACCCAACTCTCTGTTTGGGTATTTTTTTGACTATTATGACCAATAAAATTATCTTGTTCCCAGCCAAAATAATTTTGTTTTTCTTGGTGTAATTCGGCTAGTTTTTGACCTAATTCTTGCGAACTATTACTTTGCAACGAATAAAGCTCAATATACTCTAAAACTAAAAAAGCATGATTTTCAACAGTGCCATAGCTAATGACTTTAGGTATTTTTAATGTTTTTGTTTCTGATAAAGCAAGCAGCCCTAAAGCCTCTGTCTCAAACATATCAATTAATGAAGCCTTATTTATTTTTACAAAATACTTGCTTTCAAGCCCTCTTAATAAATAGACTCGATTAATATCGCCGCCAGAAATCTCATCAACACCCAGCAGTTCAAATGCGTCATTGGTAGCATTTTGGATAGAATCAACAATACCCGCCCAATTCAACATGACTTTTAATCCCTATAGTTTATATTTTTTTGCTTTTGAAGTAGCGTATTCAGCACCTTTATAGTCGCCTTTCTGCTTGCGAATGGCCGCAATTAATAGCCAATTGCTCTTCTTTAAAGCAGGATTCCCCTCTGCAAGCAAAGACGATTTTTTAGCTAGATTTTCTGCTAACTCCCACTTTTTTTGTTTAAATCGCACAATTGCTAATTGATTAAATACCTCGGCTTCTCTAGGAGCAATCCTAACAGCACGCTCCAAAGTTGCCACCGCGACATTTAACTTCCCTTCTTTAACACTTTTATCAGCATCTGCGAGTAATTTAACAATCACAGGCGATTTTTTAACTACTTTTTTTTCAATCTTTTTTTTCTGCACAAAAAGTAAAGAACTCTGTTTTTTAACCGCTTGAATTTCAACTTCACTCTTCTTTTCTAGCACGACTTGCTTATCAGCTGAAGGTTTCTGTTGGTTATAAGAACAGGCCGTAATAAAGACTAAACTAACAATAAAACTTCTTTTGGTTTTTTTCATCATAAATTAAAATAATTCAATGTCATCTTCTGCTGCTTCATTTTTATCATCATACTCAGCTGCCATTGCAACCGCTTCTTCTATCGTTTTGCCTTCTAAAATGGCATCAAACATTACCTTCTCTGACTCCATCGTATACCTATTCCTAATCGTATTTTGCAATTCCTTCCACTCTCTTGGGTTATAGAGAAGTTCAGGTTTATCAACAATATTCGATAAGCCATTTAAATTACTTGTTACATGCTCTAAACACTGCTGCATACGATCATAAAACTGAAAAGCGATAATAGACTCATTAACTTTATTATGAGCCAACAGACAGTGCTGTCTAATACCGTCTTTAACTGCTCCATCCTCTAGTCCATTCAGTTCTTTACTCACATCTTCCAAATGCCCAACAATTTCAGCAAACGAACTGGTTAAAGTAGTGACTGAATCATTGCCTTCACGCATACTTGATTCTACCTGAGCAGAAGAAACGCTTAATAATTTAACTGTTTCACGAACTTGACTCCAATCTAAATCTGGACGCTGAGCATTTGACTTTTTATTTTCCATAAATACTATTTTTACTGAATTAAAATATGCGTAGTTTTCATACTACGATAGAAGCAATAAAAAGGGAGGTAAAAACCTCCCTTCTTGCCTAACTAAACGTCAATAAACAATTAATCTTCCATTGCAGCAATACCAGCCGCCATTTCATCATGTGACTGTTTAGCTTTAAATTCTTGCCATAAAGCCTTGTCATTTTTCATGCTCGTTTTCACTGCTTTTTCTACTTCAGTTCTTGTTCTAGTTTCATCCAGACCCACTAATACGAACATTCTACCTTCAGGTCCTGTGCGTGATTTATAAGTTTTAGCCATGGATAAAGTTTGGCTAGAAATTGTTTTAATGGTACTGCTTGCCGCAGCATCAATCGTTTCAGCGGTTCCCATCCCTGTTGTTCCAATATAGCTTTTCACCATTTTTGAAACTTTTACTTTAAATTGCTCTGCTAAATTACCTAAAGCATCGGCTTTAGCTTTATTTTTCATATAAGCAATACCTGCAGCTGATTTCTCAGAAATACCGGTTGCTTGCACCTCAAGCCCGGGCAAAGGCTCATCACAAACCCACCCTGGTGCCGCTTGTTGATTTGGGAAAACGCAGTCTGCAACAACAGCAACAGAGGCAGGCGTTGGCACTGGTTTTACATTATTTTCACACGCCGTTAATCCAATCGCTAAGATTACAAAAGTAGGTTTCATTAATTTCATGCTAATTTCCTTTTTAAAAATAAAAAATATGATCGAATTTTAATTAAGACTGATATTTTGCCATTCGTCTGGCAACTCGCTGAATATAATCTTTAGTTTCATCATGCGGCAAATGTTTTCGTAAATGTCTATAAACTTCAGCAGGAGAGAGTTGGTTAATTTTTTCAGCAGCTTTATTTATATTATAGGAACCTATAAAGCTTTTTGCTACATTTCCCGCGCCTGTATTATAAGCCGCAATCGCACAAAATAGGCGACTCGTTCTATTTTCTATTTTCCTTAAATACCGATGATATAAAATATGCAAATAAGCGCCCCCAATTTCTATGTTTTTATTACCATTGTAAAGATAAGAAGGGGCAAGAACTTTTGCTTTACCAAATAAATACTTCGTTGCATCCTTACCCGCACTAACAGGCACAATTTGCATTAAACCATAAGCAGGGACATGTGATTTTGCTCGTGGGTTAAAATTACTTTCTGTTTCCATCACTGCATAAACCAAAGCAACTGGGATTTTTTCTTTTTTCGAAATTTCTAAAACTCGCGCCGAATATCGCCCTGCTTTGTTAGATAAATTATCAGGTATTTTAAAGCTGAGCTTTACAAGCTTTTTACCTTTCAATTTTCTAGCCTCTACCGCAGCAGATTCTGTCATCTGCTTAGCTAATTGTTCAATTACCTGCGCATCAGCTGTTTGTAGTTTTTTAACTAACGGTGTCATCACCTTTTCTTTATTTGAAAGTTCAGATGTCTTAACGACTGTTGGATGTTTTTTTAATACTTTTTCTACTTTCTGAGCGACAACATCATTTTCAAAGGCTTGTTTTTCAGTGGTTGCTAATAATTTCTTAACATTTTCTTTTGCTTGTTTCACAGCCTGCTTAGTTGACGTTTTTTTATCAACTAAAATTTCGATTTCAACTTCACCTGTTTTAAAATTAACAGATTCACGAATATCTCCACCTTGTGAGTAATTAACCCAAACGTCTTTACTGCTTTCCTTGTAATCACCCCATTGCTTAGTTATGTGTTGCTTATATTTTTTAGACTCTTCCAAATAAGTATTTTGAAAGTCCTTAAAACCTGCATCTAACTCTACTTTATACTGCTCAAATTCTTGCTCTTTTTTTACTTTAAAATCAGCAGAAGCTTTTAATTCTTGTGCTTTAAAATCAGCAAAATCATCTGCAATAATGACGGGGGAAACAGTGATCGCCAATAACAAAGGTATTATTTTTTTATTCATCTCAATGGCCCTCCAAAACGACCCACATATATAATTTTTGTGTTGCATAATCATTCCATACAGCTTCTACCCTAGCTTTCACTTCCGTACTCTCTTTAGCTGATGTAATAACCGATAAAGAAGTCATTGATGTACGCCCCGAATAACTATTATTACGCTCTTCAACGACTTTTTTGACCACAGCATCTTGAGCAACCCCAACTCCATTTTGAGACACTGATAATTCAGCTAGCGCAGCGTTAAATAATATTTCTCGCGTTTTCTCCGGTCGAACATGTTTTGTCATATTAACAACAATGCCCGTTTTAGGGTGAACATTAACCCAGCAAGGACGACCATTAGACTCAATAACATTTGCTGTACAATTTAATTTTGGGGCTTTACTAGAAGTAACACATGAACTTAATATTCCTAATAAAAAAACACTCAAAAAAAATTGGTACAATTTGCCTTTACCCATTTATTAATTTTCCTTTATTTAACTATTGCCTAGGAGGCTGTTCAAGAATAGAGAGCCCCCTAAGTTACCGCTGATTGAAACATAACTCATGTTTTTCTTTATGTCTTCCTAAGCCTCTTTTACTCTAGCCACTCATAAATCTCCGTTAATGCAGGATCACATTTACTACAGGTTGAGCCGCATGCCCCCCCCATATCAAGTTGCTTAACTTTTCCTTTGGATATCCATTTAGCTAGCATGCCTCGTAATGCATCCGCATCTATATCAAAATGGTTCGCCATTTCCGCTAAGCTGACGCGGTGCTGAATTTTTAAATAATCACGCAATTCGGATAAAATCATAGTGCCTCTAAGTGATCACTTCTTCGCCCAAAACACCATAAAGCGAAAATCACCAATGCAAAGATACTCAGTAAACCCACTATCCAATAAAGTGACGATTCTTGGTGCTGATTAAAGGTACCGACTTGGTAAAAAATAGTGGCACTCATATAAGCAATGCCCGTTGTCCACAATACGACAAAGACTGTCCATTTTGTTCCCGTTTCGCGCTGAATTGCTGCGGTTGCAGCAACACAAGGTGCATATAATAAGATAAACAATAAATAAGCAAACGCCCCAACTTTGCCATCAAACCTTGCCTGCATTTCACCAAAGGTTCCCGTACTAACCTCTTGTTCGTCAGCTGCTGCCGCTAAGTTTTCTACATTACCAATATTTAAACCTAACGGATCTAAAAGGCTATCTGCAATACCAGAAAAATTCTCTGGAATAGTCATCACTGCCGCAAACAAAGAGGCTTGAAAATCAAATAGCTCTTCTTCCTGCTTAATACCCTCCATTGCAAGCTGTGTATATAAAGCATCCAGCGTTCCCACCACTGCTTCTTTTGCTAAAATACCAGTAAATATACCCACTGTCGCAGGCCAGTTATCATCCTTAATACCCATCGGCTCGAAGACAGGCACTAAGGCACGCCCAATTTCACTCAGCACTGATTTTTGCGTATTTTCTTTACCAAAACTGCCGTCAATGCCTAAAGAATTCAAAAAATTAAGTACTAATACCATCGGTACAATGACTTTTCCTGCATTAATCAAAAAACTTTTTAAGCGATCCCATGTACGAATAACGATACTTTGAAAAGTAGGTAAATGATAATTGGGTAATTCCATAACAAAAGGCGTGCCTGTTCCCTTAAAAACAGTGTGACGCATAATTAACCCGGTTAATACCGCGACGATAATGCCAATAATATACAGTCCAAAAACAATATTCTGCCCGCCCACTGGGAAAAATGCCGCTGCAAATAAGGCATAAACAGGTAATCTAGCACCACAAGACATAAACGGATTCATGATATTGGTTAAAATCCTATCACGCCGACTTTCTAAAGTCCGTGTTGCCATAATCGCAGGGACATTACAGCCAAAACCAACAATCATCGGTACAAACGATTTTCCAGGAAGCCCTATCATGCGCATAAAGCGATCTACCACAAACGCGGCACGCGCCATATAACCTGAATCTTCTAATAGGGATAACACTAAAAAAAGAAAACCAATAATAGGGATAAACGTTGCGACGACTTGTACACCACCGCCCGCGCCCTGTGCCAGTAAAACAACCAGCCATTCAGGTAAAGATAAGGCATTCAGTAATAAGGCAAAGCCATCAACAAAAATAGCTTGTGCTGTTTGGTCAAAAAAATCAATGAAGGCACTACCAATATTAATGGTAATCATAAACATCAAATACATGACCAATAAAAAGATAGGAATGCCTAAATAACGATTTAATACCCAATCATCAATTTTATTTGTTGTATCTCGACTCGCCTCATGTGTTTTATTAAGGCAGGTCTGGCTGATTTTATGTACTAAACCATAACGCGCATCAGCCGCTAAAATATCGACTTCTTCACCTGCCATTTCTTCTATACCAACTTCTAACTCTGCAGATAGTTGTTGTAGCTCTTTACCCGCTATTTGTTGCGCTAGTGTATCGCGTTCTAACAACCTGATGGCAAGCCAGCGTAGATCACAATTATTAGCAGCCTTGTCCTCTAATAATAAAGATAAAGTCGTTATCGCATGCTCTATTTCCGTATGATATTCAATGTCCAGCGTAGGAATTTCTTGCGCATCAGCCGCTAAATTAATTTGCTCTTTTAAAGCTTTAATCCCTTGTCGAGTAGACGCTGAAATAGCAACGACAGGACAGCCTAAAAACATTGATAACTGTTTAATATCAAGCTCTAAACCTCGCTGCTTAACAACATCCATCATATTTAAAACAACAATCATCGGCACGCGCATTTCAATTAACTGTGATGTTAAATATAAATTACGTTCAATATTTGAGGCATCCAAAATATTAATCACTAAGTCAGACTCTTTTGCAGCGACAAAATCCCTAGCAACTTGCTCATCTAAAGAAGCTTCATTATCCGACTCTAAGGAATAAGTCCCGGGTAAATCAACCACAGAAACTTGCTTTCCCGCCTGCGCATAAAAACCTGTTTTCTTTTCTACCGTGACACCGGGCCAATTGCCCACATGTTGCCGTGCACCCGTTAAAGCATTAAATAATGTCGTTTTCCCACAATTAGGATTACCCACAACCGCAACGGTAAAATCAGCCTTCATAACATTTTCTCTATACTTAAAATATCCGCTTCATCTTTACGCAAAGTTAAAGAAAAGCCACGCAAAGTAATTTCAATAGGATCACCTAAAGGGGCAAAACGCACGATAGAAAACTCAGTTCCTGGAGTTAATCCCATCGCCAATAATCGCTTACGATAAACTCTGCTCTGCTTACTAAAACCAGAAACACGCCCTTTATCGCCTACTTTTAAGTCTTTTATACTGATATTCAACCTCAAACCTCTAATTGATAATCATTCTCATTAATAATCCAAATATACCATACCTTCTTTGCTTATTCAGTATTTTCTACTGATCGCTTAATTCATCCCTTATAATATGACCTCCCCTTATTATGCTTGCGTACCACCCGTTTTTGCTTATGCTACCTTATTTAGATCCTCACCAGCCTAATCAGGGTTTTCCCGATTTAGATGAAGCATTGACTGACCCTGATGGTTTGTTAGCCGCAGGCGGTTGCCTTTCCACAACCCGCCTTCTTAACGCTTATCGGAACGGAATTTTTCCTTGGTATAGCGAAGAGGATCCTATTCTATGGTGGTCCCCCGATCCGCGCCTCGTTATCTTTCCCAATCAATTACATATCTCTAAAAGCCTGCAAAAAACCATACGCAAACAAAATTTCACCCTCAGTTTTGATCAAGCATTTGCTGATGTGATTGCTGCTTGCTCAAATCCTCGCCCTGATGAGGCTGGCACTTGGCTTAGCGCAGAAATGCAAAACGCTTATATTCAGCTACATCAACAAGGGCACGCTCACTCCATTGAGGTCTGGTCCAACAACCAATTAGTCGGCGGTTTATATGGTGTTGCTATTGGCCGCGTATTTTTTGGCGAATCCATGTTCCACACACAAACAGATGCCTCTAAAATCGCCTTTGTTTCATTAGTCCAGCAATTGACCGAATGGGGCTATCAACTGATTGACTGCCAAGTGCATTCCAATCATTTAG
>DAOUSK010000176.1 GCA_030627265.1 Methylococcaceae bacterium | reverse complement strand
GTTGATAAACTAACATTAATGCAGGTCCGATACTGAATTTACCGCTACCTAATTCTCGTGTCGGTTCATCGGTAGGAAAGGTGAAAGTTGGCCCAAGACCATAGGTGAAATCCTTACCGGTAGTCGAGGAAAAATAACTGGTAAAGTTTGTGTCAGCTAAACCTGCCGCATAGCCAGCACTGTCGCCATGCCCGTTGCCAGTATAAGGTTCGGGTAAGTCTTTAATGCCAGTAATATCGCCAGGTGTACCCATGATATTTAACGTCAGCTGGTTAATGATATTCCAGCCATCAAATTTGATCGGCATAATGGGAGAAAAGCTACCGATATGAACTTCGCCATCAGGCGCACCGCCATGAAAATTATATTTAAACGGTAATCTAAAATTAGGGCTTAATGGGTTTTGTGCTGTTCTTTGCCATTTAGAATAGGAGGGAGTAGATTCTTCTGCCTGAATAGGCGGTGAAAAAAAAGTAACGGCACAAAGGGGGAGCAAATAACATTTCATTAATTAGTCTTTAGTAAAATGTGAATGGGCTAGTTTATTAAAAGAAAAGTCATTGCCTACAGGCTCGATTTGAAAAATACGATTAGGCAGTTGGGTGTTAAATTTACACTCTTTGCCATCTGCGGTGCGTTCACGTAAGTTAAAGGTGTTACAGTCAGCAATTAGGTGCGATCCAGAAGGCATTTCTATTGTGTCTTGTACCCATTTAACAGGGAATAAAGAGTTAGTCCCATCAATTATTTTCAATAATTGAAAGTTACGATCATAAATATGCGTTTCACCCTTGCGCGAATTAGAGAGCATATAGCCTTTTGAGTGAGGGCGGATATGATGTGCGCCATTCAAATTTTCAATAACATATTCTAATTTTAGTGTTTTTCTATCTATACGAATGACCTTGCCTTGATAGAAAAGAATAGTAAGAATTTTACTTTCATCGTACGGATCAACGATTGCTGAATTCAAGTGCGTAGTTTGTAATTTTCCTGAATAACAAAGTGTACGGTGGTCAAAGTCACGATCAATAGTACGTTCGCCACCGCCATAACGTGTTGAATAACCTTGTTCAGTGCCAAACCAATCCCAGATGATTTCACCTTGTAAATTGACTTCTAAAAGGGCATCAATGCCGCTAGATGTAACCAATATCCCATTTTTAGTCCTACGGAGAGAGCGCATTTGTGAAAATAAAGGATGCTTGATAACTAGATCAATTTCACCTTGATCATTTAATCTCAGGATATGTTCATCACCTGCTTGGCCATCAATACAACAAGGTAGCCCAGTAATAAAATAAAGGCCTTCGCCTGAGACATATTCCATACCAAAAGGTTTAGTGGGGTAAATTTCATCTAGTAAACGAAATTTCCCTAAAGGTTCGAGTTGCTCTAATAATTGGATTTTTCCGCCGGGTGATCCGATAAATACATCATTGGATTTGTCTTTCCCTCTGATAATACGGTTTAAACGGAAGATGACATAATCCCAGTTCGTTTGCGGGTAGGAAATTAAAAAACGCATGCATGGCCTCTCTGAGAAGGTTAGAATTTTGGGTAGTTCAGAAATTACTCTATATTAAGGTGAAGCGATAGAGTAATGAGTTTAGGCTTAATTTGAATCGAGTATATCAGCTATTTCTCTGGAAAACCTTTACCAATGTTAATGGTCAATTAACATTGGTGCCTTGCTATCTGTTATTTTCAGTGGTGTTAGAATTGTGAAATCAAGGATATATTATGATTTCTACGGATAGAAATGTAGCAAAGTGCAAAGCGAGCAGTTTCATTATGCTTTAGGGTTTATGCTGATGGGTAACTGGTTGATATAACTTAATTGGGAGTTCATGGTTACATGCAGATTCCTGTTAGGAGCAAGCAAGAATGACGGTTTATTTATTAAGTCTTCTCAATATATTTTAACCACTGAACCGCTGATTTTTTAGTCTTTGAAAATGCCATTGCATGATTAAAGGCTTTCTTAGCAAAAGGCAGTTTTTCCATTTCATAATGGCTTAAGCCCAATAAAATATAAGCTTCACCTTTATTTTTTAAGCCGCCTTTCTGTAATGCTTTATTAATAGAGAGTATTGCTTTTTTCCAGCGCTCCTGCTCCACATGAATACGCCCTAGTTGTAAATAAAGCTCACCTTTTTCATTTAATGCGGATGATTTTTCTAATGCACTAATTGCTTTTTTGTATTCGCGTGCGCCAGTCCAAGCATGTGCCAGCATCTCCCAATGTTTGGAATTCACTTTAACGCTCTTTGTTTTGAGTGCTTGTGCTAATAGCTCAGCGGCTTGATAAGGTTGGTTTTTGAAAACATACAAATTAAAGAGCTGTAATAGTTCTGCCTCAGAAAAATCGAAGCCTTTTTTATAAGCTAAGTGTTGAATACTGAGTGCTTTAGAAAACTGTTTTAACTCTTGGTAAACCGAGCTAAGTTGCTGCCAATAAGTTTTTTTATTAGGGTAATGACTAATAAGCTGGCGTAATATCTTTGCGGCGGGTGCGTACTGATTCAGCTCATAATGAAGCGCCAAATTAAGCTGTAGCCATGCTTCATGTGGTTTTTTGCTTTGTTTGATGGCTTGTTCGATGTAGGGCAGGGCTTTTTTATAGTGTTTTAATTGAGCGTGTGCATTGGCTAATAAAGCTAGAATTTGTGCGTCTTTTTTACCTTGATATTGGGCAAGCGTATCAATTGTTTTTTGATACAGCTCAGTTGCCATATAAAGCTGGCCTAAATTAAGTAAAACATTTTGTTGTTGATTTTCTGGTAGTGCATGGGTCGATAAACAATGTAATAAATGCTGTGTTGCTTCCTTATATTGATTTTCTAGTGCATACACGGAAGCAAGACTACGTAAGGTTAAAGCTTGCGGATAGCTGTTTTCCTTTAAGTCCGGTAAGAGTTTTTGTAATTTCTTCCTTGCTTGTGGGTAAGCTTGGCTGGCGATGAGCTCTTCCGTTTTACTC
>DAOUSK010000177.1 GCA_030627265.1 Methylococcaceae bacterium | reverse complement strand
GAAATCAATGCATGAGGGCAGGTGCGTTTTATTTCTGCGGTTGCTTGAATAAAGTCAACGGCGTAGTTGTTATGTTCGTCAATACCTGTCGCCACTGCAAAGACATTGGGATCAAAGATAATATCTTGTGGTGGGAAATTAACTTGCTCCACTAAAATTTTATAAGCACGTTGGCAAATTTCTACTTTACGCGCAAAGGTATCGGCCTGCCCTTCTTCATCGAAAGCCATCACAATAACAGCGGCACCATAACTACGCACAAGCTTTGCGTGATGAATAAAGGCTGCTTCACCTTCTTTCATAGAAATGGAGTTAACAATACCTTTTCCTTGGATGCACTTTAACCCTGCTTCAATAATATCCCACTTTGATGAGTCAATCATGATGGGGACTCTGGATATATCCGGCTCAGAGGCGATAAGGTTCAAAAAATGCACCATGGCTTCTTTTGACTCCAGCATACCTTCATCCATATTGATGTCGATAATTTGTGCGCCATTGATAACTTGCTCGCGGGCAACATCTAAAGCGGTATCGTACTCTTCTTCAACAATTAGGCGTTTGAATCGGGCCGATCCAGTTACGTTAGTACGCTCACCTACGTTGACAAATAAAGACTCTGGCGTAATGGTAAAAGGTTCTAAGCCTGATAGTTTGCAAGTGGGTGCAATGTCTGGGATTTTTCTCGGTGCATAAGGGCTGACAGCATCAACAATGGCTTTAATATATTCAGGGGAGGTGCCGCAACAGCCACCAATAATATTTAAGTAGCCACTTTTTGCCCAATCAGCAATTTCGGCAGCCATTTCTTCGGGTGTTTCATCATATTCCCCAAATTCATTGGGTAAGCCAGCATTGGGGTGTGCTGAAATATGCGTGTCGACATGAGTGGATAGTTCTTCCACATATTGACGCATTTCTTGTGCGCCTAATGCACAGTTAAAGCCAATAGAAATAGGTTTGATATGGCTTAGTGAATTCCAAAAGGCAAGTGCGGTTTGTCCTGATAAAGTTCGCCCAGACGCATCTGTAATGGTGCCTGAAATCATCACTGGAAGTTCAATATTGTGTTCTTGAAAGTATTGATCGATCGCAAAAATAGCGGCTTTTGCATTGAGCGTATCAAAAATAGTTTCAATCAATAAAATATCTGTGCCGCCATCAACTAAACCGCTGATTGCTTCACTGTAAGCGGTGACTAAAGTATCAAAACTAACGTTACGGAAGGCAGGAGCATTGACATCAGGTGAGATGGAGGCTGTTCTATTGGTTGGACCTATAGTGCCGGCAACAAAACGGGGTTTATTGGGTGTTTCCTGTGTTGCTTCTTCAGCGGCTTGTTTGGCGATTTTTGCAGATTCAAAATTGATCTCATAGGCTAATGACTCCATGTCGTAATCAGCCATGGCAATCGTTGTTGCATTAAATGTATTGGTTTCAATAACGTCACAACCAGCATCTAAATAAGCTTTATGGATCGCTTTGATGATGTCAGGCTGAGTAAGTGATAATAGGTCATTATTGCCTTTTAAATCAGACTCCCAATTTTTAAAGCGTTCGCCACGATAATCTTGCTCTTCTAAATGGTAGCCTTGGATCATTGTGCCCATTGCGCCATCTAAAAATAAAATGCGATCAGAAAGTTGCTGTAGGAGGAAGTCTTTTTTATTCATAGGGTATGTAACTAAGCGATGCCACAATTAAAATTGCGAAAAAATGTGAATGGTGTTGTACTTAAAATCGTTATTAAATTAAGGTATAAAAATGTCAAAGCCCGCACTTAAGCAAGTTATCCTGAGTGTTTTAGCCGCAGCTATCGGGGTGCAAACGAAAAGTAATCAAGAAAAGGATTTTGCAGGTGGGTCTTTAGCGCCTTATGTTTTTGTGGGTATTATTGCTGTTGTGCTTTTCATTTTAACATTGGTTACTATTATTTCGTTTATTCTTTAAAAATGTAGCTGCTCATTGAAGATTGTTAATGAGCAAAAAAAACCCAGAAGCTATCTGGGTTTTTTTTGTCATGCAGAGAGCTTTAGTCTGATGTCTTAAAGCTGTCTTTAATGCTTAATAATGCTGATTTAGTTCCTTTAAACAATTCTTTAGGGTTGAATGCCTGTTTAAGCATAACAACTTGTCTAAGGACGGTGATAACAAAGACAGGAACAAGGTAAGGAAGTAATTCAAATAGAATTCCGATTAATGTACCGCCTGTTCCAGACTGCAAACCAGCTGTATCACTGTTATCTCTAGCGTTAAGGCCGCCCGCATTATCGTAGGCATAGCTTACGTCGCCGTCAAACATTTCAATAATCATAGCGTTAAAGTAGATCATTGTGACTTGCAGGGCTAGAAATATGACAAAACTACCTGCTACCCAAAATAAAGTGTTACCTGTTTTTTCTTGAACTGCCGTTCTAAAAATCCAGATTGCGATAAAGATCGCAATTAATCCCCCAAAAACCATTTTAATTCCCCTTAAATTACTTATTTTTGATTATGAAGATGTCGAAGTTAGGCGCTATTTTTATACTTATTGGCGCTTGTACGGGCAACATCATTCTTTTACTTTAAAGTAGAGTGTACCTTTAATTAAAGCATACCCACTCAAAGGAACTTGTATTATAAACAGCAAGGCTTCTTTATGGCAATTTATGGGTGAGCTAAATTTATTGATTGTGGGCTGAGGGAATAAATCTTATGGCATGTTTTGTTTTTAATTACTGAAGGAGAAGAGGGGGAAGAGAGGCGGTTGATTAGAGTGACTTAAGTAATTCTTGACTTAAATTAATCATCCAGTATCATTATACGTTCATTAATTAGCATTTTATTGCTAATAAGTTAACTATAATAATTATACAAGGTAGGACGCTCATGGGTGCAATCTTAGAAGTTACAGAATATTTAAAAGAGCCAGTAGGCAT
>DAOUSK010000134.1 GCA_030627265.1 Methylococcaceae bacterium | reverse complement strand
CACATCATCAGAAACACCTAGCCATCCAACGCTCTTTAAAAAATGGGGATTATTCGCAATTAAGGTGATACTTTTAATTCTACTCGGGTGTTTTTTAGCAAGCTCTAAAGCGATATTCCCACCTAACGACCAAGCGACTAGGTGACAAGCCTCTTTAGGAAAAGCCTCCAAAACAGCCTCTGCCCACACGGCTAATTCCACTGAAGAACAAGCCGCACTATGCCCATGCCCGGGTAAATCAATACAAGTCACTTGATTATGCTGTGCTATTTCCTGTGCAAATGCACGCCAAACGCCTGAATGCATTGCCCAACCGTGAAGCATAACCACCTTTTCACCCTGCCCAAACGTTTCAGTATGAAGCAGGCTCATAATGTTACTTTCTTTAACGCGGCTAAAAGCTGATCAATTTGTAAAGTACTGTGATCAACTGATAATGTGACTCGCAACCTTGCACTTCCTTTAGGAACGGTCGGCGGACGTATTGCACTCACCCAAAAACCCTGTTGAAAAAGAAACTCACTCGCCGCTAACGCTTCTGCACTTCCGCCTACTAACATAGGTTGAATAGCCGTTTCTGATGACATTAAGGGTAAGGCCAACTGCCTCGCCCCTTCTTTAAAATACTTAATTAAATGATTTAACTGCTCTCTACGCCAAGATTCTTTTTGAATTAACGATAAACTACAGCGCGTTGCAGCAGCAATGGCAGGAGGCAATGCTGTGGTATAGATATAAGTGCGTGATTTTTGGATTAAAGTTTCAATGATTTCTTCAGAACCTGCAACAAATGCACCGCTTGTTCCGAATGCCTTACCAAATGTACCGACTAGTAAAGGCACTTGTTGTTGATTTAACTGCATCTGCTCGACGATACCTGCGCCACTCTCACCCAGTACGCCAAAACCATGCGCATCATCAACCATTAAAGTGGCTGATTTTTGTTTCGCGACCTCAGCTAATTCAGTCACTTTTGCCTGATCACCATCCATACTAAAAACACCATCCGTCACAATCATTGACTGCTTACTGGGGTACTTTTCCATTTTTATGGACAGGTTTTCTAAATCATTATGCAAGTAGCGCGAAAAAACCGCCCCCGACAATAAGCCCGCATCTAACAACGAAGCATGATTTAGCTTGTCTTGATAAATGACATCGCCTTTAGACATCAGGCCCGCAATAACACCTAAATTTGCCATATAGCCTGTTGAAAAAAGCAAGGCTCGCTCACGCCCTGTAAACTCTGCCAACTCTTCTTCCAACGCATGATGCTCTGCACTATGCCCACAAACAAGATGAGCAGATCCACTACCCACCCCATACTCATCAGCGGCTAATTTAAATCGCTTGATAACATCTTCATGCCTTGCCAACCCCAAATAATCATTACTGCAAAAATTTAAGACTTGTCGCCCGTCAACCTGCACATAATTACCCTCGATAGACTCAACCGTTCGTCTAGTCCGATATAAGTCAGTCTTTTTTAACGATTCAAGCGTTTGCTTTAAATTATCCGCCTTCAAAGCCATACTTATTGCGCGTAACTCGAGCCAGCTGAACGCACGCCAAGTCGGTCAAATAACGCTAAATCATGATTACTCATTGGATTTGCTGTGGTCAATAATTTATCACCATAAAAAATTGAATTCGCACCTGCAAAAAAGCAAAATGCTTGCATTTCATCCGACATATCCGCTCTTCCCGCAGATAATCTAACGCGTGATTGCGGCATTAAAATACGCGCCACTGCAATCATACGAATAAAGGTAAAAGGATCAAGAGACTCAACATTGCCTAAAGGCGTTCCTTCCACTTGTACCAACATATTGATTGGCACACTTTCTGGATGCTTCCGTAAATTAGCAAGAGCAATTAATAGATTAGCTCTATCATCAGCACTTTCGCCCATACCAACAATACCACCACAACAGACATTAATATCTGCATCACGAACGCGCTCTAACGTATCCAAGCGATCTTGGTAGGTGCGTGTGGTAATCACTTCTGAATAATAATCTTCAGAGGTATCTAAATTATGATTGTAATAATCTAAACCCCCTTCTTTTAAAGCTTTTGTCTGCTTTTCAGTTAGCATGCCCAAGGTAACACAAGTCTCCATACCCATTGCTTTCACGCCTTGTACCATTTCCACAACGCGCTCTATATCTTTATCTTTTGGACTACGCCAAGCAGCCCCCATACAAAAACGTGATGCCCCTTGTTCTTGCGCTTGTTTAGCACTTTTTAAAACTTCATCAACAGGCATTAACGCTTCAGGCGTTAAATCAGCATCATGTCGTGCACTTTGTGGGCAATAACCACAATCTTCTGAACAAGACCCTGTTTTTATACTCAATAAACTGCTAACTTGAACTTCATTCGGATCAAAATGAGCACGATGGATTGTCTGAGCTTGAAAAATAAGGTCATTAAAAGGTTTAGTTAATAATGCTGTAACTTCATCTAACTGCCAATCATGGCGTAAAACTTCTGCGGAATTTGATGACACGCGATTAATCTCCAAAACGTAAATTTATTGAGTGGTCGACCCAATATGATAAAAATGGTAAACAACTGGACGAACATTATACAATATAGTTTGTTTCCGACTAGCTGTATCTTTTGTGCTAAAAAAGCAGAACGCTTGATAGATTTATGTGGTGCTTGCCAAAATGGGCTTTTAACGCTTGATGTGCAATGCATTTATTGCGCGCAACCTTTAGAGATACGGACAACTGAACAACAAATTTGCGGGCGATGCCAGAAAGTGCCTAGAGCATTCGATAAGGTGTATGCGCCCTACCTGCACCAAGGAGAAATTCGTTATTTAATCAATCAATTAAAGTTTGAAAAAGCGTATAAAAACTCAAAACTGCTCGGCTTGTTACTGGCTGACTTTTTACTAAGCAAAAAAGCGCCACTTCCCGATTGCATTATCCCTGTTCCACTGCATACAGAACGCTACCGGCAACGTGGTTACAACCAAACTCTCGAAATAGCTAAAGTCATTTCCAAAGAACTCTCTATTCCTATCGAACATAAAATCTGCCTTCGCACACAAAACACACCCCACCAAATATCACTTAGTTTAAAACAACGTCATCAAAATATTCGAGGCGCTTTTAGTGTTAAACAAGCAATAACAGCAGATCATATTGCTATTCTTGATGATGTCATGACAACAGGTGCAACTGCCAACGAACTAGCAAAAACATTAAAAGCCGCAGGTGCTAAAAAAGTCGACATTTGGGTTTGTGCTAGAGCTTAATATTTTAAGATATTTTTTCATTCATCAGATTGAAACCTTCACCTTTCAAGCGAACACATTTATCTCAAATATGAGGCATCCTGCATAAACACTAAAATACCACCAAGTATTCTGACTTTCAGTATCAAGCTATCTAAACCAAGCGCTCTTTAACGCTTGGTTGTTTATTTTTTTCAGCCTATACCTTATTCATTCAACTTTTTAAGTAAATTCTTATTCAAAAATGCCGCAAAATCATTCACATTTTCATATTCTTGTTTTCGAGAAAATTCTACAATATTTTTCACTAGCTGCTTAGTTTCAGCTATTTCTACATGGGAACGCCCACAACCCGCACAATGCGTACCATCATCTGTACACCCACCTGACTGACAAGGAACAAATTTCATACTAACTCTCCAATTTTTAATATTCTGTATTCAGAAAACAACATAAATTATTTTTAATTTCCCCATGAATTACAGGGAAAACCCAAAAACACAGAAGCCATCACAATGACTGATATAAGAATCATAAATGCCAATGATAAAATATAATAATCATATAAAAATCATTACCTTAAAAAAAAAGGCATTTATTTTCTCTTAATAGTTTTGACACGATACAATTAATCGTGATAAAAATACACCGTGCTTTGGAGCAGTCTAACTGTCATTAGTTCATTAAAAATAATAATAAAAGCAACTAAACCTTATTGCACTTAATCTAATCTAATAATAAAAATAACGGGGAATATCCATGGCTGATCAAGAAAAAGCAGAATCAAATAACATGAATAAAATTTTAGCCGGCATTATGATTCTGACGGTTGTCGGAGTTGTACTTCTAAAATCAAGAGAAACAGAGCATTTAGAAAGCGGTCCTTCAACGGCTTCAACTCAACAGGCTTTTGAAGTTGCTAATGAGAAAAGAATCGCTGAAAAGAATGATTTCTACTAATCGCTCACCTTACTAATCAAAAGATTTTCATAGTACCTCAAGCATCCACTTTAATAACGTCATTAAAGTGGATGCTCTTTATAATCATCACTTAATACCTTTTTAAATTTTTTATCTTCTAGTTTTAATAACTTAAATACTTCCCCTACTGTCATCTCAGACAATTTTTTCTCCGATACATAGCGTAAAGAAAATAAACTATTTTTTTTACCTTCAGGGTAAGAATTTTTGATAGCCTTGATAGATTGATCAATTAACTCACGCGCTTGTTCAAGTACCGTTAAGCCTATTTTTTTGATTTCTTTCCTCTGCTCAACTTTTTGAGTAGAAGCCCGAATTCCCGCTAATCGTTTACTTTTACCTAAATTGACAACACCAGAAAAATCCTTAGCGCTTACCGCCACTTTATCATTCATACTGAAAGCCGTTCGCTTGCCATTTGTTGAGTGCATTAATATAAAGCCCCGCCTCTTCTGCTCGCACACGCTCCCCTAACGTAGCCACCGTATCACCGTTCAAAACAGGGACTTGCTGCTGTAATAATACTGGCCCAGCATCATACACTTCATTAATAATTTGCACAGAAGCCCCACTGATTTCATCACCCGCTTTTAATACTGCTGCATGTACAAAATCACCATACATTTTATGTCCGCCATGCTTAGGCAGTAATGAAGGATGAATATTAAGTATTTTATTGTTGAATGCTTGTAGGGTTTGCAAGCCAATTTTTTTCATATACCCCGATAAAACAATGATGTCTGTATCAACAGATTTTAAAGCTGCGCAAATGGCCGCATCTTCATTCTCTGGATGTGTCTTAGCGCTAATATGCAACACTTCAATCTGATTATCGATGCACCACTGATAAATAGCGGTTGTTTTATTATTCGTTATCAACAAGCCAATTTCAAACCCGCTT
>DAOUSK010000004.1 GCA_030627265.1 Methylococcaceae bacterium | reverse complement strand
TCTTCTAAACAACAAGATGGCTATGAAAACAAAATTGCCAATCTTTTTGCTGGACAGCTTAACCAAGAAGTCGAGTATTTTTGGTTTCCACAACGTATTGGCTTTGTACGCAATAGCTTAAAGGCTAAGCTAGATAACAGTGATTTATATAAATGCGACGTTATCATGGGTGTACCTGCTGGCTTTGATTTTACAGCAACAACAGATGCTTATTATCACTCAAGCTATGTACTATTAATTGCCAAAGGTCGTGGCTGGGATGAGATTACAATTCCTGAGCAACTCAGATCTTTACCTTTAAGCAAACAAGCTAAGTTAAAAATCGCGATGTTTGATCGCGGACCGGGAACAGCTTGGTTACAGTACAGTGGTCTTTTAGATCAAGGCGTGCCTTATCAGACAATGACCGGTGATAATGAAAATAACACCACCATGATGATCGCTAAAGAGTTGCAAGCGGGTAATATAGATATGGTTATTCTGTGGGGGCCTATGGCTGGACACATTATTTCTCAGTCTCCCAAAGATTACAAAATACTCCCTATGAAATCATCTTTAAATATGAAGTTTGATTACTCTATGGCAATGGGAGTTCGTTATGGGGACAACAAAAGAAAAGCACAGCTCAATGAACTGATAAAAACTAATAAAGATAAAATAAAGTCTATTTTAAAAAGCTATCACGTGCCTTTATTAGATATTCCCGTACAAAGCAAAAAAGACAAGGACTAATTAATTAACCCTTATTCATTAACAGAATCGAAAAAACGAATGAATAAGGGCTTAAATATTGCGTTCTTAGCCTTATAAATAATTAAATAAGGACAAGCCCTGAACTTTCGCAAAAGACTTCTGAGCAGCCTGTAAAGAAAGCAACTCCGTCTCAAAACGGCTAATGGCTTCTGCATAATCTAAATCTTGAATATCTGATAAAACTGTTTGCATATTCAAAATAAAATCTTCATGCTGAGTTGTTTGGTTGTTTAAAATTTTAACCCTGCCACCGACACCCGATTTAGCATTAATAAGTTTATCTAATGCAGCACCTAAGTCCTCAAGCACATCACTACTTTCAGAATCAAAAATTCTTGCAGTTTGCGACTCGTCAAATCCTGTATCACGTAAAAATCTTCCATGAGTCGATTCAATTTGAATAGATGACGAACCACCAGAGCTAATTGAATGCAGCTCTAGAACACCATTATCACCAAGACTTGCTCCCATTATTCCGTCATACCCTGCTGGCCCTGCTGGCCCTGCTGCTGCAATTTGGGTATTAATGGCATCAACCACCGTTTTCGCATCAGCATAATCTTGGTCCAAAGTAATTTCAGCGAGTTCGCCATTTGAGCCAATCAATTGGAATGTTTCTGGGCTAGCAGCATAACTTATTGCCAAAGGGTTTTTACTGGTCATACTTGCACCAATATTAATACTCTGCTCCAACTGCCCGTCCGTAAAGCCAAAATTAGTTAAAACACCATCCGTATTATCAGAAATTTTAATAAAAGAGTCAGCACCTTCAGTTAAGGAGTCAAATTGTATATAGTTCCCTTCCACATGCGCTTCTACTTTTCCATCTAAAGCAGAGAGACCAATACCCTTATTAACAGCCGCTACCAAATCTTTTATATTGTCATAGTTACCCGCCGCTATCGTAATTGTATCTGTCGCATTAGCAGCAGGTGGGGAGTTATCTACCTCTAAATTAAAGGTAGCATCCGCTGAATAGACAGCGCCATATTTAAGAAAGGCATCACCTGTTAAAGTCGCTTTCGGTACTTCATATTTGCCTGATAATGCATTTGATAACGCCTTTAAAGTATCAAAAATACTTCTTTTGCCATCATCTGTTTCAATAACCGCATCACTGACTGAATCAACACCAAAAAAAACATTACTTGCCAGCTCTCCATCTGCGACTTGATTAGTGACATCTATCGCAATCTTTCTTTGATTAATTCCACCTTCATAATCATAAGATTTTGTTATCGGGTTATAAACCACAGGTTCTGTTTTAGATAAATCACCGGAAAAAATATACTCGCCATTTGGCCCTCGTGTATTTGCAAGGCTGGCAAGATTATCAATAATCATATCGACATCCTGCTTAAATGACTGTAAATCCGCGTTGGATAAAGGTGCATTTTTTGCTGCAATAGTGATTTCTTGCGCGCGATAATACAACTCTTGCGCACTATCTAATACCGTTTCTTCTAGGGTATTTCTTGATTCTGCAACGGATACATTGCGTATATATTGCTCGGTTCTCTCAATACCTTGATTAAGGTCGAGGACTTTTTTAGCTGATACAGGATCATCTGAAGGCGTTAAGTTTTTAATACCGGAAGCAAGCTGTTGCTGTGTCGTACTCAAGCGAGCCTGTTGATTCAGCATTGCACTTAAGGTAGTATGCTGCCCCCATGCAGTTGATATTCTCATCTGTCTCTCCTTTAGATTTCTAGCGCGCTCTATTTTTCAAAATAGTAAAAAAATATTTTATTAATAGTAACTAAAATAGTTAGCGTCGCTAGACAGTGATTCTTTAGTTTTTCTACACTAAAGCAAGCACAATTCAATCCAAAGAAAAATAAACAAATAATTTCAAGCAGTTACAAAACAGCCTATAAAGACAACATACTATTCAGCGCTTTTTTTGCTAAAACAGCTTCTTCAGCGGCAACTTTAATCTGATTAACGACATTTCCTGCCGCCAAATTTTCTAATACCCAAGCAACATGCTGAGGATCAGTACGAAACATTGTGGAACACATGCTTAAAGAAGGTGACATAAAATGCACGTTCTTACCTTGATGTTTACATTCTTCATGCAAACGATTGACTAAATTTAACTCCGTTGCTACTAACCAGCGCGTATTAGGCTCAGCCTCGCGCACAGTTTTTAAAATCATCTCAGTAGAGCCTATGTAATCTGCTTTTTGGCAAACCTCAAAACAAGCTTCTGGATGTGCGATCACTTTAGTTTCTGGATAGCGCACTAAAAAATCATCAATTTGCTCAGGCTGAAAAAATTGATGCACGGAACAATAGCCGCCCCATAAAATCATTTTAGCGTTACGAATTTCTTCTGCCGTTAAGCCACCCATTGGTTTATTAAAATTCCACACGACCATCTCGTCTAATGGAATACCCATTTGAAAGGCGGTATTTCTACCTAAATGTTGGTCAGGGAAAAAGAGAATTTTTTCTCGCTTGGCAAAACTCCATTCAAGAATTTTTTGCGCGTTTGACGAAGTACATACAATACCTTCATGCTGCCCACAAAAAGCTTTTAAATCCGCAGCAGAGTTAATATAAGTAACTGGTGTGACTTCATTTTCGACATCAATAACCGATGCCAATTCATCCCAACAGCGTTGCACATTAACTTTATTAGCCATATCAGCCATCGAGCAACCTGCCGCTAAATCTGGCAATATTGCAATTTGCTCATCTCGTGACAAAATATCGGCCACTTCAGCCATAAAATGCACACCACAAAAAACAATATATTCCGCATTAGATTCCGATGCTTCTTTAGAGAGCTTTAATGAATCGCCTGAAATATCGGCATATTGAAACACTTCATCTCTTTGATAATGATGCCCTAAGACAATACAGCGCTCACCTAGCGTGGCTTTTGCTTGTTTAATTTTTACACCACACTCTTCATCAGAAAGTAGCGCATAATTTTGAATGGGAAATGCTGTGGTCATATTGGTTTAATTTAGATAATACAAATAATGTAATTTTTCATTACCAACAAGCAACCGGGGCGCAGGTCTTTATCCTGCATTAATACAAAGGCAGGCTAAAGACCTGCGCCCCATGAGTAATGAAAAGTTACAAGAAAGTTAAGGCAAGACAAATACCTTAACTTAATAATGAGAAACTTCGCTTAAGAAGCTTCCTTCTCTTCTTTAACAACTTTATTTAATTTAATATGTAGCTCTTTTAACTGAGCTTCACTTACTGGTGCAGGCGCATCCACTAAAGGACAAGCCGCTGATTGTGTTTTAGGGAAGGCAATCACTTCACGAATTGAGCTAGATCCTGTCATTAGCATGACTAATCTATCTAAGCCGTAAGCCATACCACCATGCGGAGGACAACCGTATTTTAAAGCTTCTAATAAAAAGCCAAATTTATCATTCGCTTCTTGCTCACCAATACCTAAAATATTAAGCACGATTGCTTGCATATCCGTTTTATTAATACGAATAGAACCGCCACCGACCTCTGTTCCATTTAAAACTAAATCATAAGCACGTGATAGCGCTTCACCTGGATTCGCTTGCAATTCTTCTTTACTACAGCTTGGCGCTGTAAACGGGTGATGAATAGCATTCCAACGACTACCTTTTTCATCCCACTCAAACATAGGGAAATCAATAACCCATAACGGCTTCCAATCGCCTTCCAATAAGTTTAAATCTAAACCTACTTTCACACGTAAAGCGCCTAAAGCTTCATTAACAACCGTTGTTTTATCAGCACCAAAGAAAATTAAATCCCCCGTTTGTGCACCTGTTTTTTGTAATACAGCTTCCCAAACTTCAGCAGGGGCAAATTTTACAATCGGTGACTGCAAGCCTTCTATGCCAGCATCACGATCATTCACTTTGATGTAAGCTAAGCCACGTGCACCATAAATACTCACGTATTTAGTGTAAACATCAATATCTTTACGGCTTAATTTCGAGCCATTAGGGATGCGTAATGCAGCAACACGGCCTTTAGGATCATTTGCAGGGCCTGAGAAAACTTTAAAATCAACGGCTTTCATTTCATCAGCGATATCCACTAATTCTAAAGGAATTCGCATATCAGGCTTGTCTGAACCAAAACGAGACATCGCTTCAGCATGTGTCATTCTAGGAAAGCTATCCCCTAAATCCACATCAATCACTTTTTTGAATAAATTACGCATCATGTCTTCCATGACTTGCATAATTTCATCTTCATCCATAAATGAAGTTTCTATATCTAACTGTGTAAATTCAGGCTGTCTATCGGCGCGTAAATCTTCATCACGAAAACAACGCACTATTTGATAATATTTATCCATTCCCGCCATCATTAACAACTGTTTATACAGTTGTGGTGATTGTGGTAATGCAAAAAATGAATTGGCATGCGTACGGCTCGGCACAATGTAATCGCGCGCGCCTTCTGGTGTTGCTTTCGTTAAGATAGGTGTTTCCATCTCAAAAAAGTCTTGATCATCTAAAAAGTTACGCAGGTTACGAGCAACATCACGGCGAACCGTCATTTTTGCCAGCATATCTTTTTTACGTAGATCAATATAACGGTAACGCAGGCGCATTTCTTCGTTAACTTCTATATCGCTTTCAATTGGAAATGGCGGTGTTTCAGACTCATTTAAGACTTCAATATGACTCACTAAAATCTCAATCTCACCCGTTGCCATATTAGGGTTAACCGTTCCTTCTAAACGATCTCTTACCACACCTTCAACGCGTAAAACATACTCACTTCGCACACCCTCTGCAATCGCAAAGGTTTCTGCTAGATCGGGATTAACAACCACTTGAACCAGGCCTGCGCGGTCTCTTAAATCGATGAAAATAACCCCACCGTGATCACGCCTTTTATGTACCCAACCGCACAATGCAACGGTTTCACCTAGTTGTTTTTTATTTAATTCTCCGCACTTATGGGTACGCATATTAGTATCTCTTTTGTAATGTTAATTGCATTAAGGTGAGTTTCACCCTAATTGTTATTTTGTGATAAAACAGCAACGCTTGTTGCTACTTAATGATGAATAAAGCTTAAGACTACCGCAAAAGCCACCACATCATCATTTAGCCGGTGATGATTTTGCCTCACCCGCTATATTTTTTTTATTTCCTGATTTAAAATCCGTTTCATACCAGCCACTCCCTTTTAAACGAAAACCAGCCGCTGAAATTTTTTTCTGTAATTCCGGCTTACTACAAGCAGGACATGTGACTAAAGGCTCTGCACTTAACTTTTGCAAAGCTTCATGTTCATGCCCACACGCTTGACATTGGTATTCATAAATTGGCATTTAATACTCCAAAAGAGGAAAATAACGAGAATTAATAAATTCCTCGTTCTTATTTAATAAAGATAACCGACCATTTTAATAATAAGCGCGACAACATACAAGCAAGAGCAATCACTTAAAGGTAAAAAAATGCAAACACTAACGCTAACACAACCCGATGATTGGCATTTACATGTCCGCACGGGTGATATGCTTAAAACTGTCATTAATCATACCGCGCGACAATGTGCCCGCGCCATTATCATGCCTAATCTACAGCCACCTGTGACCAATGTAGAGCAAGCAGCAAGCTATCAACAAGAAATTCAGCAAGCAGTCGATAAACAATACGACTTCACCGCTTTAATGGTGCTATACCTAACCAATAAAACCAGCCCTGACGACGTAAAAAAAGCAGCCGAATCAAGTTTTGTGCATGCTTTCAAGCTTTACCCTGCTGGCGCAACAACTAATTCAGACCAAGGAGTGACTGATTTACAAGCGTTATTTCCAACCATTGCTGCCATGGAAAAATATGATGTACCGCTATTAATTCATGGTGAAGTAACAGAACCTGAAATAGATATTTTTGATCGTGAACGCATATTTATAGAAACTAAACTGTGCTTATTGCAAAAAAACTTTCCTAATTTGCGCATTGTTTTAGAGCATGTCACAACAAAAGATGCGGTCGATTTTGTCGAAGCAGCCTCTGATAAAATTGCGGCAACCATCACACCACAACATTTACTTTATAACCGCAATGCTATTTTAGTCGGCGGCATTAAACCCCACTATTATTGCTTACCCATTTTAAAGCGCGAAACCCATCGCCTTGCTTTAGTGAAGGCCGCAACAAGTGGTAATCCTAAGTTTTTTTTGGGGACAGATAGCGCGCCACATTTAAGCCACCTAAAAGAAAATAGCTGTGGTTGCGCCGGCTGTTATTCTGCTTATGCGGCGATTGAGTTATATGCTGAAGCCTTTGATCAAGCGGGTGCATTAGATAAATTAGAAGGGTTTGCGAGTTTTTATGGGGCTGATTTTTACCAATTACCTAGAAACAGTAAAAAGATTGTTTTAGAAAAAACAGACTGGCAAGTCCCTGAGCATTATGCCGTTGCTGAACAGCAACTAACACCGCTAAAAGCAGGGGAAACTTTGCACTGGAAATTAAAGGGATAATATTTCTATTGGGGCTGTATCGCTAGTTCAAGCAATACAGTCCCACCAAGCTTACTACTCCAAGCCTTCATAGAGGCTCTCGTCCTCTAACTCATCATCCAGTTCAATCATTTCATATCGGCCATCATTAATTAAATAATCTTGCTGCTGTGTATACCCTGATTTAATAAATGAATACCGATCAATCGCGGCCTCATCAACAACTTTTTCCAAACCTAATAAATCAGCTCTCGCATCAATAACATCCAAAGTATTCAAGCCTGTCACCGTCCAACCAACACCAACACCTAAAAAAGCAGCGACATAAGTTAAAGGGTGCAAAGCCATATCACCAGCACGCCCTACAACACCTCTAATATAACTAGGCCCATAAAGCGGTAGCATAATAAAAGGCCCTCTAGGCACACCCCAAACCGCTAAAGTTTGATTCACATCTTCATCTTGCCTTGGCAAGCCAATAACTTCACCAACATCAATAAAGCCAGCCAAACCAAATGTACTATTAATAACAAAACGCCAGGTATTTTTTATACCCTGCTCAGGCTTCCACTGTAAAAAATCATTCACAGTAACGCCCACATCATTCAAGTTATAAAAAGCATTGGTAATTCCAGCATCGAGAAATTTAGGCATAATATATTGATAGCCTTTTGCAACGGGCTGCATAATAGATTCATCCATTACATCATTAAACCCCATTACATCTCGATTCATCCCCTCCCAAGGATCACCTTCCGCAGGTTTTGCAACATGAGTACATCCCTGCAACAAAAATAGACCTACCAGTAGCCCAGTTAGCTGATACCTTCTGACTTTAACAACCGCTTTCACCCCGTTCCTCACCTAATAAAGTTTGTCCTTATAAAAACTTAGCGTAACATAGCATACTTTTAGTCACTCTCGCTACTTACTCACCATGGAAAACATACCACACCCTATTAACGACCGCTTTAGAGGCTACCTGCCCGTTATCGTTGATATTGAAACAGCGGGGTTTGATGCAAAGAAGAATCCACTGCTTGAAATTGCAGCTGTTATTGTTGAATATGATGAGCAAGAAAACTTAGTGACCACTGAAAGCTATAGTGCCAATATTATTCCTTTTGAGGGCTCAGTACTCGACCCATCAGCCTTAAAATTTACTGGCATTGATCCTTATCACCCATTCCGGCTGTCAGTCACTGAAAAAGATGCGTTAGCTAAACTATTTAAACCCATCAAACTTGCCTTAAAACGCAATAATTGTAATCGTGCTATTTTAGTCGGTCATAACCCTACTTTTGATATTAACTTCCTTAATGCTGCCATTGAACGCACTAAGGCAAAACGCAGCCCCTTTCACCCTTTTAGTTCTTTTGATACTGCCACCTTAGGCGGACTGATGTACAAACAAACGGTCTTAGCTAAAATTGGTAAAGCGGCTAATATGCCATGGGATAACGAACAAGCGCACTCGGCACTATATGATGCGAAACAAACTGCGGAAATTTTTTGTAAAATAGTCAACCGTTGGAAACATTTAGAAGCGCTTGATAATGCAAGCTAACACCCTACTTCCTTATATCAGATAATATTATGAGTCAATTCACTCTCCTAGTTGTTGAAGACGAAGAAGCAATTCGCAGCATGTTAACCATTGTTTTACAGCAGCATAACTTTAAGGTTTTAGAAGCTGCAAGCGTTGCCCAAGCAAAAGATATTTTAGCTGACACCTTCCCGGACCTTATTTTACTCGATTGGATGCTGCCCAAAATAACCGGTGACGAGTGGACGCGACAATTAAAATTAGATGAAACCTATAAAGATTTACCGATTATTTTACTCACTGCAAAAGGTGAAGAAAACGATAAAGTTAGAGGCTTAGATTTAGGTGCTGATGATTATGTCACTAAACCATTCTCCCCAAAGGAACTGGTCTCTCGAATAAAAGCAGTGTTGCGACGCAGCGGTAAAATTCACGATTTGACACAAATACAATTTCAGGACATTAACTTAAATACCGAGCAACACAGCGTCAATATCAGTGGCAAAGAAATCGATATAAGCCCCACGGAATTTCGCTTGCTCAAATTTTTCCTCACGCACCCCAATAAAGTTTATACCCGCACCCAATTATTAGATCGTGTATGGGGGCGCAGCACCTACATAGAAGAGCGTACCGTGGATGTTCATATACGTCGATTGAGAAAAATACTAGCCAGCTACCAACGAGAAAGTTGGTTACAAACCGTGCGTGGCTTTGGCTATCGCTTTTCTGAGAAACAAATGTAATGCGCTTTTGGAAAAAAGATTTACTCACTTTATCTTTCGCCATCTTGTGTTCTTTTGGTATTCAATCCTTTACTGGGCAGTATTTACAAGAAAGTTTTCTCTTTATCGCCATTTGTTATAGCTTACGTTTGATTTTTCAAGTCACGCAACTCGAGCGCTCTCTACGGTCTGACAACAACAACAACAACAACAACAACAACAACAACAACAACAACAACATACTCAACCCAAGAAATTCAATTTGGGAAGAAATTCAACAACATATATTCCACGCTGACAAGGCCAATAAAAAGCGCCAAAAAAAACTAATCCGTATTATAAAAAAATTCAGTAAATCAACAGCCGCTCTACCCGATGCCGTTGTTGTTTTAGGCAAAAAGAATACCGTCGATTGGTTTAACAATACTGCAAAGGTAGTCCTTGGCTTAAAGAAAAAAGACAAGGGCCAATATATTCTTAATATCATTCATAGCCCCGAATTTATTAATTTTATCCAGAAAAAAGAAGAGGGAGCTGTGTTAACTATTCCTTCCCCGACACAAGAAGGTATTAGCTTAGAAATAAAAATTACTGCCTACGGAAAAAACTCTTATTTATTAGTTGCGCATGACATCAGCTATTTAAAAAATATCGAACGTATGCGTAAAGATTTTGTAGATAATATTTCTCACGAACTACGTACGCCACTCACCGTCTTAAAAGGTTATTTAGAGACACTGGAAGAAATGGATGAAGAGCACCCTCCTTTGCTGGCACATTCTTTACAGCAAATGAAAAAACAATCTGACCGCATGCAATACCTAACAGATGACCTACTTTTATTAGCTAACTTAGAAACTGGAAAGAGCGAGCAAAATAGTATTGATATCGCTGCATTACTGAAGACAATTTGCCAAGAAAGTAGCGTGCTTAATGAAAATAAAGAGCGTATTCAATTAATCCGTGAATGCAATCAACCTTTATTAGGTAATCTAAAAGAATTACATAGCGCCTTTTCTAATTTAATTACCAACGCACTCAAATACTCGCCAAAAAATAGCGCAGTAACAGTTCGCTGGTACAAAGATAAAGAGCATTTAATTTTAGATGTTATTGATAATGGCGAAGGCATTAGTCGAGCAGATTTACCAAAAATTACTGAGCGTTTTTATCGCGCTGATGTTAAACGCACCCAAGAAACACGCGGAACAGGACTAGGGCTCTCTATTGTTAAGCATGTTTTAGTCCGTCATCATGCGCAACTAAAGATTACCAGCCAACTAGGAAAAGGCAGCACTTTTAGCTGCCTTTTCAAAATAGATCCTTAAAAAAACGGCTATACAGTTAACACAGGACAGCTTCTCACCATGAAGAGCTTGAAGCTCATAAAGGGAAAAATAACCCTTCATGTCCTTCATGGTAAAAAATAATTTCATCCTGAATCACTATTTTCAGGCTCCCCATTCTTAAATGTGTAGCCGATCAGAAAGGTACGCAATGCGTACCCTACTCTCATGCCCTGATTTGCAAGTACCAAAACACGTTGTACGACTACGCTTTACGCGCAAAATCCCCGGCATTTAACCCAACTGCTTTAAACTTAGCACTCAAAGTATCATAAAGCGCTTGCCCTTCTCCATTAGGAGAACAGCGCTCACCAATACAAATTAATAAATGACGATGATAATCCATCATTTTAGGTTTAATGACCTCAGTCATGCTGCTCTCCTAACTGAGTCCAATTTTGCTGAAAATTGGCTAATGCTTCCGCATTAAAATCACCTTCTTGTTTGGTCAATAATAACCTGAATACCAAGCGGCCTAAATGATCAATAAAATGAATACCATAACTGGTATTATCACGGCTAAAAAAATAAGCTGTGGTGACTTTTGACCAATTAATATGCAAATAAAATGATTCATTTGCAACCGACAGCCAATCACCCTTGTGTTTAAAATCACCACCCTGTAAAAATATCTCAGTGACCACGCCCGCCTCTCTGCTCGCATAATAGCACGCAACTTTAAATGCTTTTCTATCCATTGGGTAAGACCTTCCAGATCTTTATCCAATTGATCATTTGCCAATAGGGATCTTAATGCATTGCCTGACCTAGCCAATGCTAAAAACATTGGTTCCTCATGATCATTAATCCAATCTTTCCTTTATTATTCAATAATATAGAACAAAATAGCAGTTAATACAGTTGAGTTGGGCTTGGGTATTCATGCGTCACTATAGGTTCAACCCAATACACATAGTAGCTTTATGGTCACTAGTGTTATACTATGGGGCCATATTGTGTGCTAGCTTCAATGTAAAGCCTAGCTTTTTAAAGGAAGATAAATGAAGAAAATTATTAGTAGTTTATTAGTGGCTTTACCACTTCTCTTAATTGGTTGCGGTGGTAGTGATGATGATGGTGGTGGCGATGATGGTGGTAGTGTTCCTAGCTATTCAACAGTAACCTCTGCATCTTTTTCTCCCATAAAAGCAGTTGACAGCAACAATCAACCATCTGCACTATATTGGGAATACAGTGTTAATGGGGGACAAGGATTTTCCACTTCACTACCTATTCCTGGGGAAAGTATTCCTATAACAATGAGTTTCAATCCTATGTCAATAACCATTGATATAGGTGGAAAAACTAGAATTACATCTGCTGAAGGTTCTTTTTCAGGAGAATTTAAAGAAATACCTGTTACAGGTGAGATTAAGTTGTTAGATCAAGATAATTTTCATTCGGTTGCTGATACAGCGACAACTATTGGCGAATCTAATATATCGTTCGATGTATCATTTACATCAGAAAATGCAAGTATTAAGTCTACATCTGATATTCAATATTCTATTCCTACCCTATGGTATTTAGATAGAGAAGATTTAGATGAAATCGGTCTTGCTTCCCATACTGATTCAACAATAGCTAGTTCTATAACAACCCTAGGTTCAGGAACCCCTTCTGGAGATCCAGATCAAGAAATAACTAATAGCTGGAAAATAGTAGGACATGAAGCTACTGCAACTGTTAACAAGAAAACTTATACTAATATTGTCCTTGTTGAACTGACAACAACAAGTAAAAATTTGGAGACTAATGAACTAACTGATCCTATAAAAATTACATATTGGGTTGCTAAAGGTATTGGTATGATTAAAGCAGTTGGTTTCTTTAATGCATTAGGGACAAAAGTTGATGTTGAATTACTTGACACTAATTTAGAGCAGGTTAAACAATAAGGACCAACTCTAGTATGTCAAAATTGTAGTAAATAAAACATTCAACCACTCGCTAAAGAGCGAGAATTCAATATACCCGAGTCTGACTTCCCTTTTGACTTCACAACCGCTAGGAAAACGTCGCATAGCTCACTATGCTCTCGCTTTCCTAGCACCCCCATAAGGCTAAACTCGGTAGTATTCAAAAATCTGTGTCATTTCGTTAAAATATATAGTGCCCCAATATTTAGAGCAATACTTAAAGAGCACAAAACGAAAACATACAGTGCGCGGTTTAGGCGAAGGTTGCCTTAGATGCATATAAATGCGATAAAACACCCATAGAGCTCCTTTCCACACATAAAATATCACCGGGGCGGATTACACCTGAGAAAAGTGTTTAGCTGGTAGAGCAGTAGAGTTATTTGAATTCGGACGCGCTAAAACTATTGACAAGAAGGCGCTGACTTCAACCTCTCTATGAAGAAATAGGTCGGTTAAAGATCGAACTATTTATCTATGTTGATTAATTATTATTATCACTTTTTAGCAAAAATATTGTAAGTATTGCCAGAGATTTTCTCACTCAATATTGTTGCTCCTACGGCTTGCAAGCGACTTCGAATATCTTCCGGCTGATAAGGAGAAACCAATATTCCTTTTTTGATGCCCCAATGATTTATTTTTGTCGCTAATTTTTCTAATACCCCAAGGTTCTGTGGGTAAAGTAGTACATTGGCAGCCATTATTCCTTCAGGCTTTAAAACACGCATAACCTCAACAAACGCAGAATCAACATCTGGAAAGCAGTGAACAGCATTAGCTATATTTATCGAATCAAAGGAGTTATCTGGATAATGGTAATTCAGCCACATCAGCGAGCTTTAGCTCGATATTCTTACGTTTTGAAAATCGTTTTTTTGCTCCTTGTAACATTGCTTCAGCGTAATCAATACCTATAATATTTGTTTGGGGCATTTTTTTCCATTTACGCCATTTAAGAATAATATCAAATAAAGATCCAGATCCAATAGCAACTTCTAGGTGATTTTCTTTAATATTGTCACCAAAGAAACGGACTTGCTCCCAAAGTGTACTGCGATAAGCAAACGTTAAAATAAAAAAACCCCTCAGGTCATACCACCAAGGCTCTGATTTATATGCAATAGCAATTTCTTCTCGTGATTTTTTTTTAATATCATTATTCATTGATTTACCTACTGGTTAGCACACTGTATATATTTTTGTACTGATTCAGCTTAGGCTTAAATCAGATTTTTCTTTCTTCTTGAATTGATTTCTATTAAGTAATACCAATCCCAATATATAAACACTTAAACCCCGAACATGATTATTTTCATATTGATGCCAAGTTTTGCGTAGGATGCGTAGAGCGCACTACACCTAAGCGCGTAACATCAACTACTCATGAAAAAAAACATCGTTATTGTCCACGCTTAAGGTGGTTTTTCCTTGTAATATTCTTTGTAGTTCTTCACCAACCATACTGTAACGCCAACCACTTAATAAAACGCATTCTTCATTGCCTTCTATCAAAGCCTCTAAATCTTTTCGGGTAGCTAAAATAACCGGATTTAATGAATTATCACCAGCACGTAAACGAACCACGCCACTTAATATGTCTAATACAGCTTCTTGTTTTTGGCTCTTTTTACCTGATTTAGATTTAGATTTCACCTGTAGCGCGGGTAAATCTTGCGCCATTTTTATTAACTCACAAACCTTTTTTCCACTACGCTTAACAAAGCCATCGGTAACACCGCGTATTTGAGATAAGGCTTGAATGTCCGTTGGCTGTAATTTTGCCATGTCCATAATATGCTCATCACGAACAATCCAGTTTTTAGGTCTATCACTTCTTTTCGCGGCTTCTTCGCGCCACTCGGCTAAAACTTGTACGATGGCAAGTTGCTTACCCGTTAGTTTATTTTTACCGCGAATTTTCAACCATGCCTTTTCTGCAGGGATGTCATACAAATCAGGGTTTAATAATTGCTCGAAATCATCATTCAGCCAATTTTCACGCCCTAGCGTTTTAAGCTGCTCTTGCATCATGCAATAAATCTTTGCTAAATAAATAACATCATCAGCCGCATATTGAATTTGTTCAGGAGAAAGTGGGCGTTGGCTCCAGTCAGTGCGTGTATGGGTTTTGCTTAAATTGATATTAAGAAAACCAGAAACTAACATCGCATAGCCTGGATTTTCTTGGTAGCCCAATAATGGCGCGACCAATTGGGTGTCAAAAAGGGGGCGAGGTAATTTCCCTGAGAGCTGGTAGAAAATTTCCACATCTTGGCGACACGAGTGTAAAATTTTTATAATGGTAGGATCATTAATAATGCTAAATAACTCATCCATCTGCCCTTCTAATGCGATCGGATCGATACAAGCAACCCAATCGAGTGTCGCAATTTGTAATAGGCAAAATTTCGGGTAATAAGTTTTTTCCCGTAAAAATTCTGTATCCATTGCTAACCAAGGTTCTTGTTTCATTTCTTGGCATAAGCGATGTAACTCATCTGCTGTATCTATAAACTGGATATCATTCATACTTTTTATTGGGTTAATTATCTAATTGTTGCGAGTTGCCTAAGCGATTTACTTCCCTTGATGTGCTTCTTTTTTGCTAGACGAAAGGAAATGTCGCCGTGTACCGCGCCTGGTTGATTTCTCATGGCGGTATTTTTTACCTGAACCATTGAGTCGTTTAATATCAAACTCTTTATCCTGAACGGTGACTTCTTTTAATGATTGCAATATATCAACTGGCATACCCGCAGGTAAACTAAGCACGGTATAGTGCTCAAACATATCAATATAGCCAATTTTTCGGTGCTCTACACCTGAAATATCAACTAATATTTCTTTAATTAATGGCACAGTGAGTTTATGTACTCGGCCGATTTCAATACGGTAACGCACCATTTGTGCATGTATCAATTCATAGGATCTTTGCTTTTCTTGAACGAGCTTGTTTGTTTCTACATCCGTCAGCATCTGTTTTTTGGGCTGGTTAAGACAAAGTAAAGCAGCCGCTAAATCTAAGTAGTCTAATTTTAAGTGGCGTGCACTCACCTCTAATAAGGCTTTATTCGCCGTTAAGTCTTCTTTCGCGATAATGCACTTCAGTTGTTTTTCCAGTTCAACTTGTTGCTCTAGCACTAAACTGATCGAGCGCTTATTCATCCAACATCCCTAAACGTATATCCACATAAGCTTCATCTCTTAAGCGCCTTAACCAAAGCTCGGTTTCTTCTTCAATTTTACGTTGGCGAAGCTCATCACGCGCTTGTTCAAATTTGAACTTCTCAGTATTATCTTTAGAGCGGCGCCCTAACACTTGAATAATATGCCAGCCAAACTGTGTTTGTACTGGCTGACTAATCTCATTGATAGCTAAACCATCCATCGATTTTTCAAAAGCAGGAACAAGTAAACCAGGTACGACCCAGCTTAAATCTCCCCCTTTTATTGCAGAACCTGTGTCTTTAGAATTTGCTTTAGCTAAAACGGCAAAATCATCACCATCTGCAATACGAGCAAGAATTATTTGTAAGCGTTTTTTAGCTTCATCATCATTAATTAATTCATTAGTTTTAATGAGAATATGTCGCACATGTGTCTCGCTAATAATATGTAATTCATTACCTGTGCTATCTAATAATTGCAGAATATGAAAACCACTTGGACTACGAATCGGTGCCGCAACCTCTCCTTTTCTCATACCTTTAACCGCATCAACAAATAAGCTAGGCAGTTGCCTAAGTGTTCTCCAGCCTAAATCTCCGCCTTTTAACGCGGTATCAGATTCTGACTTAGCAACGGATAGCTGTTTGAAGTCCGTCCCGCCTCTTAATTGCTCAACAATACTATTTGCTTCGGCAGTTTTCTCCTGAATACTTGTTGCATCAGCACCTTCAGGTAAGCTTAATAATATATGTCCCACTAAATACTGCACACTTCTATCAGACTCGCTCATTGTCGTTTCTAAATAATGCTTAACCGCTTGGTCTGACACTTTAATCCGCGCACCAATTTCACGGCTGCGCAGCTGATTAATGGTAATTTCTTTACGCACATTTTTTTGGAAATCAGCAAAACTCATGCCTTCTGCTGCCAATGAAGCTTTAAAGGTTTCCATGCTCATTCGGTTACTTCTTGCTATCTTTTCAATAGAAATATTGACATATTCATCACTAAGTTGCATGCCTGCACGTTGTGCAAGTTGTGTTTGTAATTTATCAATAATCAGTCTTTCTAAGACTTGTTTATATAAAATTTCTTTTTCTGGTAGCTGAATTTTCTGCCTTTGTAAGCGGGCAACAATGGTTTGCACCTCACTAGCTAGTTCACTATCTAAAATAACATCCTCTTCAACAATAGCAGCGATACCATCTAAATAATCAGCTGCCGCAACATTAAAAGCAGCAATAAGTAACGCTATGTGAGCTATTTTTTTTATAAATTGTTTCATTTTTTATTAATCATTAGATTTACTATAACCAGCAATGTTTTCAAACAAAAATTCATCTAACTTAGTTCCTAGGCTAGTAAATCCTTTTAATTCAAATTGAAAGACAATTGACATGTCTTTCTTTGTCTCTACTGTTGTATTGCGAATATCCTGCTTGGCAAGAACACGAATACGCCAGCAGCAACTGTCTTTTTCTACACCAAAAAAATACTCTAATGGCATACGGTCTCTCAATGAATGTCGATAAGCGCCAATGGCACTCCAGCTATCATAAATAGGCCACATAATAGAGGCACTAATTTGCTCTTGCGCTTTTTGTCCACTTCTTTCTAATCGGTATCGGTAACCTATATTAATCAGGTGATTTTCATGGCCATGATAACTAAGATTAGCTGCACCACGATCTATTGCGGCTTCTTTATGGCTATACTGAATACTACTGGTTAACCTTAATTCATCACTTAAGTCACTACTCACTTCTGTAATAAGATTAGATAGCAGCTCATCATTATGCTCATTAGCGGTTAAGCCCACTTTTCTATCAGCAAAATAAAATATTTCACCGACTGTCAATTTTAACAGATCTCGACCTTCATCAACGATTCGTGTTGTTAAAGCCGTGGTTATCTGATTGGTATTTTGAGTTTTATCAGCACCGGTAAAGGTGTTATCCCTGAATAACTGTCCGGTATTAAAGTCTGCTAAAGAGGTGTCAAAGTTAGGTAAATCGCTTTGATCAACATACGGTACATATAAATAGTATAAACGAGGTTCTACCGTGTGTCTTAACTTGCCAAAATCACGCTCAAAAAATAAGCCTGAATCCACGGAAACAATGGGTAAGGTTTTACTTAAAGTACGATTGGTATTATTTTCATCTAGCCAATACTGTGTATGTTGTAAGGCGATTTTAGGAATAACAAAACCTGATTGAGAAGAAACCGGAAAACTGATAGCGGGCTTTATATTTAAACGCTGAGCTTCTGTTTTACCATCCGAAATATGTCGTTGAAAATAAACATACTCACTCTTCCACTCTAAATCCATGGGAAACTCATCCATGGAGCGATGCATATTAAATGTTATTTGTGGCAATCGCCTATAGGGCAGACTTGTATCATCACGCGATGGATCTATATTTTGATAGTTATCGACATGAATACCTAAATTCATCCAGCCTAAATTGTACTTTGCATCCGCATTACTCGCCAAATAACGACGTCGACTCGTGGTATCCAAATTACCCTCTAAATCTGAAAAATAAGATTTATCCGACACATACTTTGCATCTAAAGATAAATTTAAATGCTTAATTGGCTTAGCTGAATGCTGAAACCTCACTCCCCAGCGTGTAGCCGGCGCTGTTCCATCACTTTTAGCCTGCTTGTCTTCAGGTAAAACTTCAAATTGAAATTCCCCTTGGTAAGACTCTCCTAAATAACGAAAATCTGCACCGAACATAAAACCACGATTCCCCATATAACGAGGAAAAACCGTTAAATCATAATTTGGCGCCATATTCCAATAAAAAGGTTGTGTGAAATCAAAACCATTTCGGCCTGAAAAGCCAACTGCTGGCATCAATAAGCCTGTTTTCCGTCTATCATCTGTTGGGAATGAGCCATACGGAATATACATCACAGGCACATTTTTAACTTCTAGCCAACCATTTCGTACTGCTGCGCGCCCTGTTTCATCATTAATTTTCATTTTAGACGCATGCAAAACCCAGTCTTGATTTCCTGGGGGGCAAAAAGTGTAACTTGGGTTTTCAAGCCGACTTAAAGCAGGTGTTTCACGGTAAATAACATCCGCTTTTCCTCGTTTTGCTCCTGGCGACAAAACAAATAAAGCATTCCTTAATAAGGACTTATTGTTATTCAGCTCCATTTTTGTAGAGCTGCTATAAAGCGCCATACCTGAGTCTTTATAAATCACATCACCAAATAAAGCGACATTCTCTGATCTTTTATTGTAATCCACTCGATTGGAGAGCGCGCTGCGCCCTTCACTCAAAAAATCCACATCGCCGGAAAAATTAATAACATCTTGATCAAAAGCTTCTAAAACATCCGCATACACTTCTGTTGCCGTTTCAGTACTGGTTACTTTATTTCGCTGAAATTGAGGGCCAGAGTGATTCACTGAGGCACACATTCCCCACGGGTTTTCATCAAATTCTAATTGCAACTGCCGAAAAACCTTTTCTTCTGCTTTACTATAAGAATCAGCAAACAAGCCGCTCGAACTCTCTATTTTTATTGTAGACTGGTTGTTTTTAGTAATATTTCTTTCTGATGAGGCACACTTTAATTCACCTGTGGGTCGTGTTTTTTCGCATTGCCAGTCTTCAGCTTTAGCTTCCGCCGTATTGAGCACGACAAAAGAGGTGCTAATCAGCACAAAAACTAAACCGGGTAACATCGTTACTAAAGACCTATAGAAAAGAAGTGAAATAGAATAAAATGATTGAACCGAACATTTTACCTTAATTTTTCAGGCGCTTTATAAAAGAATGACGATGATACTTAGCGATGACAGATCTCAACAAATCATTAACTGGTTACGAAACGACCTCGGTTTAGACATTAGCCAGTTTGAGCCCGCATCCAGCGACGCAAGTTTTAGGCGTTACTTTAGGATTTCTCATAATAATCGTTATTTTATTGTCATGGATGCCCCGCCTGAAAAAGAAGATACTCAGCCATTTATTAATGTTGCTGAATTATTTAGACTAGCTGAAGCCAACGTGCCCGATATTATTGCTAAAGATATTCAGCGAGGATTTTTATTATTAGAAGATTTTGGCCCGGTCAATTTACTTGACCGCCTCAATGAATCATCCGTGGATGTTTTATATCGCAGCGCTTTAAAAGCTTTGGTTAATTTACAAAAAAACATTTCACCTAAAGACTGCTTTTTGCCGCACTACAGCCCAGAACTATTAAAAACAGAACTAGCTTTATTTTCTGATTGGTTTTTACAGCAACAGTGCCAGATACAACTAACAAGTAAGCAACTTAAACTCTTAAATAAGGCTGAGCAATTTTTAATTGATAGCGCAAGTCAGCAAAAACAAGTTTGCGTACATAGAGACTATCACTCACGCAATCTAATGCATATTAGCGATAGAAACCTAGGCATTATTGATTTTCAAGATGCGGTCATTGGCCCTATTACTTATGATGCTGTATCGCTATTAAGGGATTGTTACATCGCTTGGCCTGAAGTTAAAATAGACCAATTACTAAATGAGTATTTTTTGCAATTACAGGCCGTTAATTTAATTCAATGCTCTTATGCTGATTTCAAGCGTGATTTTGATTTAATGGGCATTCAACGACACTTAAAAGCCATTGGAATTTTCTCGCGCCTGAATATCCGCGATGGTAAAAATGCTTATTTAGCAGATATTCCTCGTACCCTGAATTATGTAATTAATGTGAGTAAAAATTATCCTGAATTAGCAGAATTTCATGATTTTTTAACCAAGACCGCACTACCTGCTAGCCAATCTCATTTATGAAAGCGATGATTTTAGCTGCGGGTCGCGGCGAACGCTTACGCCCTTTAACTGACAGCACACCTAAACCTTTATTAAAAGCTAATAACAAAGCCTTAATTGAATATACCATTGAAGCATTAGTTAAAGCAGGCATTGTTGATATCGTCATCAATTTAGCTTATTTAGGTGAACAAATTGAAGCTTATTTAGGCAATGGATCGCGCTATCAAGCTAATATTCAATACTCCCATGAAGGCGAATCAGGCTTAGAAACGGCTGGAGGCATTAAAAAAGCACTGCCTTTATTAGGCTCTGAGCCTTTTTTAGTGATCAATGCTGATATTGCTTGTGATTTTCCTTTGCAGACTTTAACCCATCAACAAGTAAAATTAGCGCATTTGGTTTTAATTAAAAATCCAAGGCACAACCCTGCTGGCGACTTTGCAATCAGCACAAATCATCATCTCAATAGCTTTGATGACATCAAATTTACTTTTAGTGGTATTGGACTTTACCGCCCTGAATTATTTGCTAATTTAAAGCCGGGGAAATCTGCTCTCGCCCCCTTATTAAAAGCAGCGATGACAAATCAACAAATAACCGGTGCACTACATGATGGCTTTTGGATGGATATAGGCACAGAAGAGCGCCTGAACGCTTTAGAGCACGCCCTTATTAATAATCAAGTGTCTAAAAACTAAAATGCGCTTACAACACCCCTCTTTACAGGCCGCCCTCTCTCTTTGTCTGTTTATTTTACTCTGGCAAGGTTTAGCCAGCGTATTAAATACATCGACATTGCCCCCACCTATTGTCGTTCTGGATATTTTATTAGATGAAATAAAGTCTGGGCAATTATTACATCATCTATCAGCAACAATGGGCCGTTTAGCTTTCAGCTTTAGCATCGCTATGTTGCTGGGTTGTGCCATAGGTATAAGCTTAGGGCTTAATAAATCGCTCGATCATTTCTTTGATACCTGGCTACTCATCTTTTTAAACATTCCTGCATTAGTGACTATTATTCTTTGTTATGTCTGGTTTGGCTTAACCGAAACAGCGGCTATCCTTGCCGTTGTTATCAATAAATTACCCAACGTCATTGTCACCTTACGAGAAGGGACTAAAGCGCTAGATAAAGATTTATTCGCCATGGCAAAATGCTACCGTTTTACTAAGTTAAAAACCTTACTGCATGTTATTTTGCCGCAATTACACCCTTTTATCATGGCGGCAACACGCTCTGGTTTAGCTTTGATATGGAAAATTATCTTAGTGGTTGAAATGCTAGGCCGCAGTGATGGAATGGGCTACCAATTACACTTATTTTTCCAATTATTTGATGTCGCTAGCATTCTCGCTTATACCATTGCTTTTATTGTTGTCATCCAAGCCATTGAATGGTTAATTTTAAAACCCTTAGACAAACATGCCGTTAGGTGGCGTTAATGAATGATATTAATGTTCAAATACAGGATAAATCCTATTTAAACAGCGCTGATAACACCACTAAGCAGGTCATTAAAAACCTATCTTTATCTTTAAAAGGCAATGAATTCGTTTGTTTGGTCGGCCATTCAGGATGTGGAAAAACCAGTTTGTTGAATATTTTAGCGGGATTAGATTTAGACTTTACGGGCAATGTTACTTTAGGCATCACACTGCCTAAAATTGGCTATATCTTCCAAACCCCTCGTTTATTACCTTGGCGAACGGTTGCAGAAAATATCAGCTTAGCAACATCATGTCAGCCTGACAGCCTTGATTTTTTTTTAGAGAGCATGGACTTATCGCATGAAAAAAATCACTATCCTGCGCAGCTCTCTTTAGGCATGAATCGCCGCGTTGCTATTGCTCGTGCTTTTGCAAGCAACCCAGACTTATTATTAATGGATGAACCGTTTGTTTCTTTAGACTCGCCTACCGCACGAAAAGTAAGGCGGCTATTGATTGATCTATGGGCTAAAAGACCACATAAAGTCCTGTTTGTTACCCATGATTTACGTGAGGCAATTACTTTAGCTGATCGGCTTATTTTTTTGGATAGCAAGCCTATGACGGTACTGAAAGAAATAGCCGTTACTATTCCTAGAGCAGAACGAGATAATGAATTAAAAATTGAGCAATTTAAACAACAATTATTTATTGATTATCCTGAAATACATACGTTATTATAGGCTCTGCTTTTAACATGAAAATTTACCCATTTAGGGTATTCTCATCACTACAATAAAGATTGAGGTTATATGAAAACAGCACTTATTATCAGTACCTTTACTGCCGCTATCGCGCTACTTCCTAGCATTAGCTCTGCTAACAGTGATGATAAAAAATACCCTGCCGCTAACTTTCAACCTAAAGTTATTTACCTCGATAAAGAAGCAGCAAAAAGCGCAGTTGCTTTTGTTGGTGAAAAAGCAAAATTCGACCCTAAATATCCTGCGGCAACGTTTACGCCAAAAGTTATTTACCCATAAAGCTTATTATTTACTTTATTGCCCCCTTTATTCCGGGGCAATAATTTATCTAACTGCGCCCATCAAGGTATCAAACATACTACTTGCTGTCGAAATTGCTTGCGCAGCCGCTTGGTAAGACTGCTGAAACCTAATTAAATTTGCTGCTTCTTCATCTAAGTTCACCCCACCTAAGCTTTCTCTCGCTCCATTTGCTGCTGTCCACAAGGTATCTTGCGCTGCCGCACTGATTTTTGCAATATGCGTCTTCCCACCCACATTAGACACTAAGCCCCCATAAACATCTTGATAGCTTAAAGTCCCTTCAAACATATCCGTATTGGTGGCTAAGCGCGATAACTTCAGTGCATTACTATTATCTCCTGGCATTGCACCATTAATAATATCCCCCGTATCAGAATTAAAGTTTTTAGCCGCGGCAATTTTTCTACCTTCGGTAATATTAACTTCAATTCTACTGGCAGCATTATAGGTGGGTCTAATGAGAAATTGACCCTTTCCATCTGGCACACCAGAAATTTCTAAGGTGATACCGGGTAATTTATCGATCTCCGGATAAGCTGGAGTTAATGTACCTCCCACCCGATCTAACGCAAAAGAAGTCCCATCATCAATTCGCTGCAATGAATAATCAGTACCATCATAATTCAGCATATAGTCACTCATATCAATATCAGCGCTACTTGAACTGGCAGGGTTAGGAATTAAAATAGGCGCGGCTGGGGGAACTGCTGTTCCATCATCAATCATTGCTGGCTGTAAATTTATATCACTATATTTAGCGGTAACCGTTGCATTCCCTGCATTAAAAGTTGATGCTATCGTAGAAATTTCATCGCCTTTAAAGGTAAAAAAGGCATCTCCAGCATTGCCATCTATATCATAGCCACCACCAATGGGGTTTCCGTTTATATCATAGCCCCCTGTTCCGCCTAAATTTCCATTTTCATCATAATTACTTTCAATCGGAACGCCTGACGCATCGACACTTACTTTATGCAGTGCATTAAATTCCATTGCAATACCGGCTGCGACAGAACCTAATTGCTGCTGTGCAGGATCTAAAATTTCATCTCGAAAACGCAAGGTGCCAGCAATTTTTCCACTGGTAATTTGATTGGTAATAACTTGTGCTGGCCCACTGAAAGTCTGTAAAGTAATATCTAAACGAGAACCGTCAAATTCACTCCTTTGTACCGCTAGTTTTGATGCAAAAGCATCCGAAACCAATGGTAAGCCATTTTTGACAATAACAGCAACCATCCCTGAATCTTGCGGTATAACAGAGATATCCATTAATTCTGCCAAATCATTGAGAATAACATCACGCTCATCAAGTAAATCATTCGGTAATTGACCACCACTTGCCTTTGCTGAAGATTCACTGATCCTGACATTCAAGTCAGCAATCGATGCGGTAATTGAATTAACCACATCAACCATGCTTCGAACATTGGAGTTAACCTGCTCCCTTAGTTCATCGAATCGTTGGTTCATAACAGAAAATCGCGCTGTTAAACCATTTGCTTCTAACAACATAACATCTCTAGCAACTAAGGATGAAGGATCACTTGCTACGTCATGCACGGAATCAAAAAAACCTTGAATCGCAGGATCTAAACCCGTACTTGGATCAGCCAATAAATTATCAACTTGTGATGCATAGTCTCTAAAATTAGTTGCTTCACCCAAGGTTGTCGTACTAGAACGCAATTGGGTACTAATAAACTGATCATAACTACGAGTAATATTACTCGCATGAACTCCTGTTCCAACATACCCCGCACCGGTAAATTCAGCGGGGTTTGTTCCCGATTCAACACGCTGCCGACTAAATCCTTCTGTACCTACATTCGCTATATTATGGCTAGTGACTTCAATTGATTGTTGAAATACTCTTAACCCCGATACTGCCGTACTTAATAACCCAGCCATCACTGACTCCTTTTATTCATTAAAGAAATAGTCGAGGTATTCATTTCGGCTAATTCCTTATTGTGATAAACACGCATCACTTTATCTGTATAAGCAGGATCTGTTGCATAACCTGCTGTTTGTAATTCATGCATATATCGTTCCGCATTTGTGCCTTGCTGTAATGCTTTTTGATAACGCGGGCTTTGTTTAATAAATTGCACATAATCTTGAAAACTTTCATCGTAGCCGTCATAAGCCCTGAAACTCGCTTTCTCTTGCCTTGGCACACCGTTATGAAACTCCAAAGTATTAATCACGGCTTTTTTTCCATCCCACTTGGAATGGGCTTTTATATTGAATAAATTAAAGCTATTTTGCCCGTCTGCCGTTTTCATAACATGTTGCCCCCACCCAGTTTCTAAAGCGGCTTGAGCCAATAAAACTTGAGCATCAATGCCTAGTTCTTTAGCTGCTTTTTTGGCGAATCCTTGCAATTGTCCAACAAACTCTTCTTTAGAGTTAATGTTTTCTAATTGCGGCAATTTTTTACCGATGAACGGACTTCTAACAGGCCGCGCTCGGTAATCAGCTAAGGATAAGACATCTGCTACTACATTTTCTTGAGGACTTAATTGCTTGGCAATCACATCCGCTAAACCTATCCCTGGCTTTCCTGCTAACTCAACGGAAAGCTGCTGGTCATACATCTCTTGAAACATTTTACTTTGGTCATTATCCATCAGCCCGCCTTCCGTTAGCTTAGCGGCACGCATGCTTTTTAATACCATTCCTATAAAAATAGATTCAAATTGCTGAGCAACTTCTTTAATACTTTCAGGCGATTGCTCTCTTGCTTCATTTTTTAGCTTAGCTAAGCCACTAAAATCTGTATAAACATCACTAGGCGCGACACTGGTATTAGCACTGGTTAACATAATAATCGCCTTAAATAATAATAAGTTCTGCTCTTAAAGCCCCAGCAGACTTTAAGGCTTCTAAAATAGCCACCAAATCACTCGGCGAAGCACCCACATCATTAACTGCTTGCACTATTTCATTCAATGAAACACCTGGGTTAAAGACAAACATGCGCTGCTCTTCCTCTTCCACGGTAATATTAGTTTGCGCTTGTACTGCGGTTACACCATTAGCCAGTGCATTTGGCTGGCTGATTTGTGGGTTTTCTTCTACCGTTACTATTAAGCTTCCGTGTGATACAGCCACTGGTTGCACGCGCACTTTGTTATTAATGACTACCGTTCCTGTACGTGAATTAATAATCACTCTTGCCGGTGCATCATCTGGGCTTACCTCAATATTTTCCAGCATTGAAGCAAACATCACGCGCTGCCCAACATTGAGTGGCGCACTCACCCTAATAGATCGCGCATCTGAAGCAATTGCAGTCCCTTTACCTAACAGCCCATTGATTGCTTTAACAACACGACTTGCCGTGGTGAAATCAGAATTATGTAAATTAAAAACAATAGAATTACCATCTGCAAAAGGGGTCGGCACACTACGCTCTACCGTTGCACCATTGGCAATTCTACCAACGGTTGGATTATTAACCGTTAAGCTAGAACCATCTCTTCCTGCTGCCGATAAACCACCAACAACTAAATTACCTTGAGAAACAGCATAAATTTTCCCATCCGCCCCTTTTAAAGGTGACATTAACAACGTTCCACCACGCAAACTTTTTGCATCGCCAATCGCCGATACAGTGACATCAATCATTTGCCCTGGTTTAGCAAAAGCAGATAAGGTCGCGCTAATCGCAACAGCCGCAACATTTTTTGCTTTAGGGTCTTTACCCGGTGGTAAATTAACCCCTAATTTTGACATCATGGCGCGCACAGATTGTCCGGTAAATTTAGTTTTATCGCCCGTATTATGTAAACCAACGACAATCCCATAACCCACTAATTGATTGTCTCTTACGCCATCTATGCCCGCTAAATCTTTAATTCTTTCAGCATATACCAAAGGAAAATTAAAAATTAGCAGGCTTAAAATTAGATACTTTCTAGTTAACTTCATTTTTTACCCTAAATTAAAAAGGAAATGTCCAGTGCATAAATAAACGTGAGCCCCAACCCATTCGACTCGCATCTGCAATAGCGCCATCTCCTGTATACATAATTGTCGCATCCGCTAATTGGCTAGAATTTACTTGATTGGTTGCGGTAATATCTGTCATACGAATAATGCCTGATACACGGATATACTCACTGCCTTGATTTAAAGACACTCGCTTTTCACCACGCACCCTTAAGTTACCATTAGAAAAAACTTCAACAACTGTGACCGAAATGCTCCCTGTCAAACTATTGCTTTGGTTCGCATCTCCTTTGCCTTGTATATTTCTATCCGCTTTAATTTCTGAATCTAACGACATGCCATTCTTACCAAAAGCAGCCATAACAACCGCGGGGTCTACTCCATATATTTTTGGAATAGTCACTGAGATATCTGAGCTTTTACTCACCGAACTATCCGCGTCTTTTTTAGCGTCCATTTCCTCATCAAAGATAACCATCACAATATCACCGACACGGCGTGCAACTTGATCTTCAAATAGCCGCAAATCAAAATTAGATTGATAAATAGATCCCGTTTTTCTTATCGGCCGCTGTAAAATTTCAGGACGAACAGAAGCAAATTCAGGGTCACGATCAGGCAATGTTTCACACCCCGTTAACACTAAACTTAATAGACTCAACATGACAAGTGACTGTTTCATAACTTTAATTTAAAGTTGCTGAGTAACAAATGACAACATCTGATCTGTTGTCGAAATGGCTTTAGAGTTAATTTCATAAGCGCGCTGAGTTTCAATCATATTAACCAGCTCTTCAACGACATTAACATTCGATGTCTCCAAAGCGCCTTGCTCTAAAGTACCCAACTCGTTTTCACCCGGCGTGCCAATAATCGGCGCAGCGCTGGCAACAGACTCTCTAAACAAGTTTTCACCTATTGGTTCTAAACCCGCTGGATTAATAAAACTGACCGTTTGAATTTGGCCCACCTGCGTTGTCGCTGCATCCCCAGACTGTGAAACCGAAACCGTCCCATCTTGTCCAATGGTAATACTCAGAGCATCGTCAGGAATAGTGATACTTGGTTCTAACGGCATACCATTAGAAGTCACCATTTCACCTGTGGAACTTATTTTAAAAGAACCATCTCGCGTATAGTTAATTTCCCCATCGGGCATAAGAACTTGTAAAAAACCACGCCCATTAACCGCAACATCAAGTGGGTTTTCAGTTTGAATAATATTGCCTTGCGAGTGCATTTTTTCTGTTGCTACAACTCTAACACCAGCACCAAGCTGTAAACCCGTTGGCAATTCTGTGTCTTGTGATGAATTGGCCCCGACTTGGCGATAATTTTGATAGAGCAAATCTTCAAAAATAGGACGTGATTTTTTAAAGCCTGTGGTATTAACGTTGGCTAAGTTATTGGCAATTACCGCCATTCTTTTTTGCTGGGCATCTAAACCTGTTTTTGCCACCCATAATGCTCTTTCTGTCATTTCTAGCTCCTATTTTCAACTTACAAAAATAGGAAGCATTATTTATGCCATAAAAACCTTACATCACTTGAACTTTCTTTGATTGTTTGATTGCCCACGCCACATCAGCCGCTTGTTTATTTTCTTTAACATCATGCACACGAAACATTTGCACCCCCTGCATAACCCCTAAAGCCGTTGTTGTCGCTGTTGCCGTCACCAATTCTTTAGGTTCGCTTAAAGCACAAATACTACCCATAAATCGCTTGCGACTGGTGCCTAATAAAACAGGAAAGCCCGTTGCGACAAATTGATCTAAATTTGCTAATAAATCTAAATTATCTTGTTTACGCTTACCAAAGCCAATGCCTGGGTCAATCGCAATATTATGTTTTGCTACGCCTGCCAACAAAGCGGCATGTGTACTCTCCTGTAGATAAGCTAACACTTCCTCAACAACCGAGCGATAACTCGGTGCATCCTGCATAGTCTTAGGCTTTCCCTGACTATGCATTAAGATAATTGGCACATTATATTGAGCGGCAACGTTTAAAATTTCACTATCTTGCTGTCCACCAGAAATGTCATTAATCATAGTCGCCCCCGCCTTAATAGCCGACTCCGCAACGCTAGCCAAGGTCGTATCAATACTAATTTCAACTGTTTCTGATAACTCTTGCCGTATCGCTTTTATAATCGGCACAACCCGATTAATCTGCTCTTCAGCTGGTACAGACTCTGAGCCAGGACGAGTCGATTCCCCGCCAATGTCAATAATATTAGCGCCTTCATGCAGCATTTTTCCCGTTTGCTCAACTGCCGCGGCAACGGCGGAAAATTGCCCCCCATCTGAAAAACTATCCGGCGTTACATTTAAAATACCCATAATCAATGGCTGGGTTAAGTGCTCAAATAAACTCACACGAGTCTCCGTTATTATCAAGAAATACGCCGCTATGATAAGCCAGCGTATATAATAATGATATATTTAAGAAGTACTAAAAATTGCGTATTTCCCTCATTATTAAAAAGTAAATTCATGGAACAAGCACGTATTGCATGGGCTGTTACTGGTTCAGGTCATTATATTGAAGAATGCATTGAGCTAATGCTCACACTCGATAATGTCGATTTGTATCTTAGCCAAGCAGGCGAAGAAGTCTTAAAAATGTATGGCATTAATATCAATGATTTACGCGACAAAGTCCGCGTTTACCGCGATAAAGCCGCTTCTGCGCCGCCCGTGGGCCTCTTTTATAAAGACTATTACCACAGCTTAGTGCTCGCACCGACAACCTCTAATACCGTCGCAAAATGTGTTTTAGGGATTGCCGATTCTTTAGTCACTAACCTATTCTCTCAAGCAGGAAAGTGTCGCATTCCTAATATTGTCTACCCTTGTGATATAGCACCTGAAATGGAAACAACTGCACCTGGTGGAAAAGTGATGGTTTACCCACGAAAAATAGATTTAGAAGCAACCGATAAACTGCGTGATTTTGAATATACCACCGTTGTAGAAAGTGTATCAGAACTCAGCGTCGCACTTCAGCACCGTCTGCAGCAGTTATCATGAGTGAGCATATACTATTTTTAACAGGTAAATTAGCCGAAAAACAACTGCGTGCTATTTTAGAAAAAATGCAGCCTGAATTTACCTATACCGTTCATCAAATCGGTGTAAAAGTGGCTGCTTTAATGACCGCAGATATGATTGCGCGGCGCTTAAAAGACACCTTTAATGCTGATCGCATTGTTCTTCCGGGTCGCTGTCGAGGTGACTTAGAGCTGCTTTCTGAAAAATTAAAACTTCCTGTTGAACGCGGCCCTGAAGAATTAAAAGATTTGCCGTTGTTTTTTGGCAAAAAAGCATTACATATTGATTTAAGCCATTACAATGTCAAAATCTTTGCTGAAATTGTTGACGCGCCCAATTTAACGGTTGATGAAGTCATACAGCGTGCCTACTACTACCAAGAAAATGGCGCTAATATCATTGATATCGGCTGCTTACCCGATACGCCTTTTGACAATATGGAAGCGATTATCCAAGGGCTGAAAAAAGAGGGCTTTTTAGTCAGCATTGATTCCTTAGAAACCGACGATTTATTGCGCGGAGCAAAGGCCGGTGCGGATTATATGTTGAGCTTACATGAATCAACTTTATGGGTTGCCGATGAAGTCGATGCAATCCCCATTATTATCCCTGAAAATCATACCGATATTTCTTGTTTAGAGCGTGTTATAAAAACTTTACAAGCTAAAAACAAACCCTTTATTATCGATCCAATTTTAGACCCGATTCACTTCGGCTTTACCGACTCTGTCGTACGCTACCATACAGTACGCAATAAATTTCCTGATATTGAAATGATGCTCGGTGTGGGTAATATTACTGAACTCACTCATGCAGATACAGCCGGTATGAATGCTATATTGTTAGGCATGTGCTCCGAACTAAATATCAACCACATTTTGGCAACGGAAGTCAGCCATCATGCTTCACGCGCCATTAAAGAAGCCGATGTTGCACGCCGCATTATGTATGCTGCGCAAGAAAATGATACCTTACCCAAACATATCAGCTCTGATTTAATGGCATTACACGAGCCTTCCCCCTTCCCTTACCAATTATCGGAAATCAAAGACTTTGCAGCGGAAGTAAAAGACCCTAGCTTCCGCATACAAATTAGTACGGAAGGCGTGCATATTTATAATAGAGATGGTTTACATTCGGCGATTGACCCTTTTGATTTATACCCCAAATTGCACGTTGAAGATGATGCGAGTCATGCTTTTTATTTAGGGGTAGAACTTGCCCGAGCAGAAACAGCATGGCAATTAGGTAAACGTTTTAATCAAGACCAAGCCCTTAATTGGGGTTGTGCAGCAAAAATTAAAAATCAAGACGTTGATTTACACAGTTTTAAGCCTGCGGGCACAACGCTAAAAAAATAATGATTCAAGAAACTATCGTCACCACCCAAAATGCAGAAGGCAAAGCACATCTCGCCCCTATGGGAATTCATGTGCAAAATGATGAATTTATCATTCTGCCCTTTCGTCCCTCAACCACATTAGATAATTTATTAAGCACCCGCACAGCCGTGATTAATTATTGTGATGATGTGCGTATTTTTGCAGGTTGCTTAACAGGCAGTAGAGACTGGCCTTTATCCGCTGCTGAAAAAATAAACGGCGTTTTTTTAACATCAGCTCTCGCACATTGTGAGGTAGAAATTATTCGCATAGAAGAAGATGCGGTTCGCCCTAAATTATTCTGCAAAAGCATTCATCAAGTCCAGCACCGCCCTTTTCAAGGTTTTAATCGTGCGCAATTTTCAGTTTTAGAAGCCGCTATTTTATTAAGCCGCGTTAATCATCTACCCATTGAAAAAATTCAATCCGAACTGAATTACCTATCGATTGGCTTTGAAAAAACAGCAGGGCCGAGAGAAAAAGAAGCATGGCAATGGGTCACTACCGCTATTCAAGAAAAACAACGCGAGGCAAAACATTCATGAATAAAATGTTAGCCAGTGTTAATTGCTTAGCAGAAGCCATCATGGCCGAACAAGCTAATGTTGATATTATTGACCTAAAACAGCCCTCATTAGGCGCACTAGGTGCATTAGAAACAACCCTCGTAAGCACGATTGTCAATAGCTCTCAATTAAGCAAAGCCATCAGTGCAACCGTTGGTGATTTGCCTATGCAAGCTGACACCATCTTTAATGCTGTTGAAAAAATGGCCGCAACGGGTGTTGATTACGTTAAAATCGGATTTTTTCCTGACGGTGATTGGCTGCCCGTTATTCAACAACTCGCTCAAACAGAGATTAAATTAATTGCGGTTTTATTTGCCGACCAAAATCCTGACTTAGACCGCCTAAAAGACTTTGCTAAAGCAAATTTCACTGGCGTTATGTTAGATACCATGGATAAACAAAATGGCTCGTTAACACAAGTCATGCCGCTTAAAAAAATTGAATATTTTGTAGAACAGAGTAAAAAATATAAGTTACTATGTGGTTTAGCAGGTTCTCTACGCTTGCAAGATATTGCCACCTTAAAACCATTACAAGCAGACTATCTTGGTTTTAGAGGTGCTTTATGCAATCAGCACCAGCGAACGGCTGCTCTAGACCCACAGGCTTTAAGCAGCATACGATCTGCTTTATAAAAATAATAATAAATCATTAAACCTAAGGTAATTATCATGAAACTATCCACTCTCTTCTTAGCTCTTAGCCTATTTTCAGTTCAAGCTTTCGCCCATAAAGGCGCATCAAACGAGCCAGATAATTGCCGCATTACTGTCGGTTCTGAGGTTATTCACTTTTCTGCCTATACGCCTAGCTTTACTCAAGGAGTCAGTTATTGTACGGCTATTCCAAACCTTGGATTAACCCAGCTAGTGTTTGACTATGAAGGACAAAAACTACGCCAAACCAGTCTTGAGTTAGAAATTACTCGCGAATCAGATGGTCGCCGCATTTTTCATCAAGCAGCCAAAAAAGTTAAAACAGGTACCATTAATGCCGCCGTTGATTTTACTGAATTTGGTGCAGGTGATTACCTTGCGCATATTACCATTGAGCATAATGGCGAAGAACTTGATACCCACTTAACATTTGCAGTGGGCAGAGAAGAAGACACTTCTATCAGTCTGTGGAAAATAGTTGTTCCCGCTATTATGGGCTTAGGAACAATTATTTTTGTTAATGTTCAAGCGAATAAAGCAAAACGTAAACAAGAAGAGGAAGCTTAATCGCAAACGTAGGGGCAGCGCCTTGTGCCTGCCCTTAACACCCAACCACAAGCCCCTCCCCCCCCTTGCGCTAAAATCCCAACAAACCCTACCATATCAACGTGTTGGGCTGCATAAGCGACTCAAATAAAAGCCTTCCTTTTTGCTTGTCATGTAAATTGTTGTGCTTCGTGCCTCAGCCCAACTTACGCACTGTACAAAATTTGTACGATCTAATCCACAGCCTTTACTAACAAAGGGTTCAAGTAGTTACTCAAAAACAACTCACAATGTTATCCACAGAAAATGTGCGTAACTGTCATCTAACTGTAATAAGTAGCTGTGCTTAATTTTGTTTAGGTCTTATTTATCCCCAAATACCGCCCCTAATAATAATTTATCAGAGGTTTAGTGGTGGTTTTTGGGGGCACATAACGGGTCTTATGTTCAACTGCGGGGGAGAGTAGCAAGATGAGCACTGCCTGCTATCGACCCATGCAGACATGGTGTTTATCATAATCACCATGTCTGTATGAACTATCTTGTTTTTTCGGTTCGTCGCTCTAAATACAAACGAATTGTTTTATCTAAATCAATCACAATATGAATGGTAAGTCCTACAGCAATAATATGAACCCAATCATTTAAGCCAATAGCCACCAGTAGTATATAAACTAATGCTTGATGAAATTGTAGCAAAAATCGTAATAAAGGCCCCTTGTGCTTTTTTATGCTCAAGGTGTTATCGCCATATATATCGCGGCGATTGTCTACTTCAAAGCTATCTAATCCAATATCTGGTCGAGCATCAAGTAAATCGATTACTTCGTATTCAGGAAGGTGATGCCAAATGTTTATTCAATAGACTTGTCATAATATCCTTCTTGCTTTATTAAATAGAAATCGCTATATAAGCTATATCCTAGTCGATACCGAAGGAAGCTTGAGTACAAGGGGTTTGATGTCCAACGGTACGAAAAATAAGACAACGTATGCATTAGCTGTTGGTAAGGCGTACAGCTGAATGGTTACGGTTACTCACCTATCGCTAGGACTTATTAAAAACAATAACATAGATTATCACCAACACTTAATGAGTACATAGCTAAAAGTAACGATAGCGTGGAATCAATGGGGGGGCAGACTCGATTGATACTGCTTTTTTCCGCGAGTATCTATCATTTATTACAAGCATTTAATATATATCTTTTTGCTTGAACCCTGTACTTTATACCAAATAGCTAAGTCTGTAGAAAACAGACTGGCTATAGACTGCTCACTTGAAATTCAAAAGAGCCAATTTATTCAAGCACCCAACAATGCCTCGAATTTATCATAAAAACCTTTCTGAGCTAAATTAAAGTGAGTCCAGCCTTCTTCTTTAACCGAACGTTCTAAGCCTGATCTGAGTGTTGCAAACCATTCAACCAGGTTATTCGCACTCCACTGTTGTTCTGGTGAAGGTGCTGGTTTAGTCGGCACACCATTTATTTCAAATCCATAAATTGACGTATGTAAGTTTAATTCAAGCACCATTTTATCTTGAAAACTTAAACCCTCAGTCGATTTATCCCACGCTTCTTTAACATGAGCAGGCGCATTAACAGGAGGAAAGATCATGTGTCTTCCTGCTCCTACTTCAACAATGCCATCGTTATTAATATCTACCAGACCTGTATTATCTGGTTGAGCTAATAAGTTGACCGCACCTTCTTTACTCAAGGATGCAACGTGAATGGAATCAGCTAATGAGCTCGCTTTTTGCAATAGCTTCAATTCGCTTCCCGACATATCATTTAAGACTTGCTTAGCGCTAACATTTTGGCCTTGTTGCTTATGCGCTTTATCTAATAACAAAGAAAAGTCTGTTATTTGGCTTTTACTCAAACCTCTCGCTTGCAATAACTGGGTTGATTCAGCTGAAAATTGTGTTGAAGCTATCATCTCAAATCCTTATTTTATTGCCACATTAAACACCAATAAAATAAGAGCAATACTTATGCCAAATAGAATGATGAGTTTCGCAAAAAGGTGCCCTCCCCATCATTCCCGAAATCTCCCCAGTCAAGCGTGGGCACAAGCTTAACCGAGAGTTCAGCTGCCCACGATAGATTCCTGCTAGGAGCATACAGGAATGACGAGTTTTTTAAAAATATGCGTCTAAGAATGAAATTATTGGGACTGGGAACAACTAATGTTTCTTAGAGAACTCATCCATTAACGCTACTTGCACACAAAATCCCTCGCCTTCCTCATGTGTACTTTGAATATAACTACCATCACTTTGCATAATCCAAGATTGGCTATTATCTTGCAAATAAGCGTCTAAATCTTTTAAAACTCTCTCTTTCAAGGCTTTTTGCTCAATAGGAAAACAAGCTTCTACCCGCCTGAACATATTACGTCCCATGATATCTGCACTCGCTGCATAGACCTCAGCATGTCCGCCATTAGCAAACATATAAACGCGTGTATGCTCTAAAAATCGACCAATAATTGAGCGTACTTCGATATTCTCAGAGACGCCTTTTATGCCCGGTTTTAATGAGCAAACACCCCGAACAATTAATTTAATTTCCACGCCTGCGCAAGAAGCACGATATAAAGCTTGAATAATCTCTTCTTCAACGACAGAGTTCACTTTAAAAATTATTTTTGCAGGCTGACCTTTTTTAGCAAAATTAATTTCCCGTTCAATTTTAGAAATAATGCCTTTATGTAAGGTAAAAGGAGACTGTAATAACTTATTTAGTTTTGTTACTTTCCCCAAGCTAGTTAGCTGTATAAATACTTTTCTAACATCAGCGCCTAATTCAACACTCGATGAAAACAAGCCGTAATCTGTATAAAACTTCGCTGTATTAGGATGATAATTTCCTGTCCCTAAATGCACATAATCTCTAAATCGCTTACCTTCTTTACGAATAATTAAGCACATTTTTGCATGCGTTTTGTAGCCCACCACACCATAAACGACATTAATCGCCGCATCTTGTAATTTAACCGCTAAATTGATATTTGCCCGCTCATCAAATCTTGCTCTTAATTCAATAACAACCGTCACTTCCTTACCCGCTTGCGCTGCTTTTAATAAAGCATTAACAACCGGGGAGTCTGCGCTTGTTCTATATAAAGTTTGTTTGATAGCGACGACATCTGGATCAAGCGCAGCTTGCTTAATAAATTCAACCACGGGTAAAAAAGATTCAAAGGGATGATGCAATAAAATGTCTTGTTTTTTAATGGCATCAAAATAGTTTTTATTGCGCCCTAATACTTGAGGAATAGATTGCTTGTAAGGTTTAAATTTTAAATCGGGACGATCAATAACACCGACAATCTCCTGCATGCGACTAATGTTAACTATCCCAGATACAGGGAAAACTTGGTTTTCATTTAAGCCAAATCGAGCCGCTAAAAAATTGATCGTTTCTTCGGGGCAATTTTTATCTATTTCTAAACGCACTTCATCGCCATAATGGCGCATTGCCAATTCCCCCTGAACCGCGTTGAATAAATCATCAACCGCATCATCATCAACATATAAATCACTATTTCTGGTTACTCTAAATTGGTGACAATGTTTAACCGTCATACCATTAAAAAGTTCATCACTAAAAGCGTGAATAATTGAAGAGAGAAAAACAAAGCTATAGTCCGCTTCATTATCTGAAATATCATTAGGAAGTCGTACTATTCTTGCTAAAGCCCTTGGGGCTTGTAAGATAGCGCGCCCGCTATTTCGGCCAAACGCATCTTTTCCCGAAAGGGAAACAATAAAATTTAAACTTTTATTGAGAATTCGTGGAAAAGGATGTGCTGAATCCAAACCAACGGGGGTTAATATCGGCAATAATTCTTCACTAAAGTAAGTTTTTAGCCATTGTCGTTGCTTTTCCGTCCAATCTGCTCTGCGAATAAAACAAATACCTTCGTCCGCTAACTGTGGAATTATCATTTCATAAAGAACACGATACTGCTCTTTCACCAAATCATGCGCACGGGGAGCAATAATGTTTAATTGTTCTTGTGAATTTAAGTCGTCACTGCCTCGTATTAAAGGGTTTAATTCAGCTAATTGAATTAAACTTGCGGCTCGAACCTCATAGAATTCATCTAAATTTGAGCTAGAAATACAGACATAATTTAGTCTTTCTAGCAGGGGAATTCTTTCGTCTCGCGCTTGTGCCAAAACACGATCATTAAACTCTAAAAGACTTAACTCTCGGTTAAAATGCAGTGACGCATCACTAAAATCTATTTCTTCTTCTATATTTTCTTCTATCGTCATCTGCTAATTCCTTAATCGTTAATTTGTATTTCGGTTGCCTTGTAAGCCACCCGTATGTACTGCAATAATTTGTTGCCCTGCTTTAAAATAATCTTGTCGAATTAAATCATAAATCCCATATAGCATTTTACCTGTATAAATAGGCTCTAACGGAATTAAGTGTTTATTTTCAAACTGTCCGATAAACTTGAGTAACTCAGCGTTTCTTTTAGCAAAACCACCAAAATGGTAGTGTAAATGAACAAACCATTCATTATTATGACAAGCTGAATGTTTTATTAAATGATTGATATCCTCAATTAAAAAACCGGCTCCTTTTAGAGCAGAAAACCCTAAAATTTTCTTGTCTTGCGGCGCGGCACAAATAAGCCCCGCTAAAGTGGTTGCGGTGCCACAGGGAACGCATAAGTAATCATACTCAATATTAATTTCTTCAACTAGCTCTGCCACACCTTGCAAGGCTAATTCCATTGCCCCACCTTCTGGCAACCAGTATTCACCTGATTTAAGCTGAGGTAAAGCGTCATACTGTTTATATTCACGTAATTGCCTATATTCACTGCGTGAGACAAAAATTAACTGCATGTCCCACTTTTGCAAATCCTTTAAAGTCTCATTAAAATGCGGCGGCGGCTCTCCCCTAATCATGCCGACTGTTTTAATACCTAGCATTTTCCCTGCATAAGCTAAAGCATGTAAATGATTGGAGTAAGCGCCCCCCATAGAAATGATGGTATGTGTTCCGCAGGATAAAGTATCATCTAAAATATACTTTAATTTGCGCCATTTATTTCCTGAAATAATCGGGTGTAATAAATCATCTCGTTTTAAATATAACTCAATGCCTCGGTCTAAAATAAAAGGCTCTTTAATCAGCTCTAAAGTTGATTTTCCTAGCGTTCTTTCTAATTCAATAAGTTGCTGATTCATCTTAGCTACCCTAACTTCCATAATAGTATATAGCTCCTCAATATATCCTGCTAAAATAACCGATTTACCTCTTTATTTAATCCTATTATGCAAGAAAACACCGATAAAATAACGTTAGCATATGAACATCTCCGTGAGAATATGCCCTCAATAGGGTTTTTAAGTCATAAAAAAAGAATTAAAGGCTACATTGAAATCACTAATGTAGCTCAGTATCTGATTACTTCAGGCGAAATATCCGAACAAGATGCGCTGTTTATTCTCTCTATGCTGATGCGGAAATTTTCTCGCTTTCAAAAAGCAGCTTCTATGACAGCAATGAGCTTAGATAATATCGGCCGAAAAGTCATGTCTCCCATTGGCGTTCGTTTTGCCGTTGCCGCTCGTCGTAATTTGAATTTATCTGAAACACCGCATTATGCAGATGTGCCTACATTGGAAGAAGAAAAAGAGCTGGAATAATTTTTTCTTATGATTGCTAAACTTAAAAACATAATTTCAAAACGAGTCGCCAAAAAATCTGTCTCAGGCCCCGCTATGCCTGATATGAACAGCAACCCGAAATTTGTTACTGATCCAGAAAAAATTCTAACGGTACTTAATGCCATCACTAACACTCCTGTTTTGTGTACCATTCCGCCCCTTATTCCGGATGAGTTTTATAATACCCAGATTATTGAAGTGATTGAGGGTACAAAATTAGTAACCCTCAAGCCTCTCGATAGCAGTGAAGGTAATCAAGCATTAAAGCAACATAAACAATTGAAGCTGACCGCTCATTTTAATGATATTCATATCTCTATTTTATTAAAAGACATTAGCGCGCATAAAGTACAGCACTCTCCTTATTTTCAAGCCCCCTTTCCTGCACGTATTTATTACCCGCAGCGCCGAGAATTTATTCGCATTGATACATCAAACTACCACCTTACGTTTCAGGGAGTTTCAGAGCGAACACATGCAACCGTTGGCGGCACAATAGAAAATATTTCACGCCGCGGTTTAGCGGTTATTATTAATAATACAACGGCTCGCACCCGCGTAGGCGAAGTATTAAAAAATTGTACTCTGACTTTAGACGACCATACCAAGATTCATTTTGATTTCACCATTCGTCACCAAAGACCTTATAGTAAAAATACTTTAGTGACCATTGGCGGCTCTTTTAAAGCAACGGCCAGTACAGAAGAACAAATTTCACTCGATAATTTTTTAGCCAGTCTTGAACGCACAGAAGCGGTTGCAAAAATTGATATTTAATTAACAAAAACCAAGGAATGAGCATTCTTAATCGCTTGTTTCTAACTAGACTTAGCTAATCAGCTCATACATACTGATTATGTCAAACGTCGATTTATAACCACCTAATTAGGAGAATAAAATGGGATTTATGCAAGGTAAACGTGTTCTTATCGTTGGCTTAGCAAGCAACCGCTCGATTGCTTGGGGAATTGCTCAAGCAATGCACCGTGAAGGTGCCGAAATTGCTTTTACTTTTCAAAATGAAAAATTACAAGGCCGTGTTGAAAAAATGGCTGCCGAATGTAACTCTAATATCACCATTGAATGTGATGTAAGTAGCGATGAGCAAATAGACAATGTATTTACTGAGCTAGGTAAACAGTGGGATGGATTAGACTGCATCGTACACTCGGTTGCTTTTGCTCCAAGAGATGCGCTGGATGGTGATTTTGTTGATGCGACAACGCGTGAAAATTTCAGAATTGCACATGATATTAGCTCATACAGTTTTACAGCACTTGCTAAAGCTGGCCGTGAAATGATGAAAGGTCGTAATGGTTCGCTATTAACCCTAAGTTACTTAGGGGCTGAACGCGCCATTCCTAATTACAATGTAATGGGTGTTGCTAAAGCAAGCCTTGAAGCTAACGTACGTTATATGGCTGTTGCTCTTGGTGCAGAAGGGACTCGTGTTAATGCTGTTTCTGCTGGCCCTATTAAAACACTCGCTTCTGCGGGTATTAATAACTTCAAATCAATGCTAAGCAAAGCCGCTGATACAGCGCCACTGAAGAAGAATGTAACGACTCTTGAAGTCGGAAATGTCTCTGCTTTTCTTTGCTCTGATTTAGCATCGGGCATCACCGGTGAAATTACTTATGTTGATGGCGGTTACAATATTGCAGGAATTGCCTCTTCTTAAGCAATAAAAATTAAGTTAACATTCCTGTAGGATAGGTAGAATGCAGCGCCTGATTTTTAGGTGTGTAGCGAAACCCATCCTACGCGATGTCTAATACCAATTTACAATTTACTGTTTTTGTACTAAAGCTTCGAATTCAGTGTGTAGGTTGGGCTAAAGTATGAAGCCCAACACAGGATATAGGGTAAGCTGTTGATTATTGGGCTTCGCAAGCTCAGCCCAACCTACGTCATATGCATATCCTTGAATACTTTTACAGTCCCTAAAGACCTGCGAACCCACTGCTAAAACACAGTACTTCACAACCTCAAAGCTTGAAAACAAGAAAAAACGTAGCTCGCATGGAGGCACGGAATACGGGATAAACAGCGCATCGAATGTCCCGTATTACGCAGGCTGCATATGGGCTACTTGCTTTTTTATTCCATACCCTCTTTAAGCTGCTCATGGTTATTGTGTATTTGTTTCGCTAACAGCTCTCCTAAGCATTCAACTACCTGAGCTTGTGCGCTGATTTTAGAACTAAAATCTTCACCAATAATGGCTACCGATACAGCGTCTATACCATTAGCAATCACTGTATTATTTTCACTATTTAGTAACACCCAGTTCACCTTTAAATCCACTTTTTGCGCCCTATTCACTTCAAAGCTTATTACTTCTAAACTAAGCTGGTAGTCAAAGCGCTGTTGCCTGAATTGTTTATGGCTATTCAACTTAATGCCTTGCTGCTGCATTACTTCTTTAAAGACCCGTAAAAATGAAGATTTTAAAGGCTCTGCCCAGCGCTTGAATTCTTGTATTTCTAGCTGACCTTGATTTTTGCGCACAACGATTTGCGGGCGATTAAGGTATTCAGGGAAAACAAGTGGCTTTAAAAAAACTTTAGGCGAGCTGTCATTAAATACTTTTATATCATTTGTGGGCTCAATATGAAGTATATAGTTATCCACTTTAGGGCTACTACCACAAGCAAGCAACAAGCAAAACATAAGATATAAAGCTATTTTTTTCATAAATTTACCTTTTTCCTCTAATAAGTGCTTCTGGGTGCTGTTCTAAATAATCAGCCAATAAACGTAATGATTGTGCCGAACGACTAATTTCATCAAGTGTGGCATTTAAGTTTTTTGGTAACTCTTCTAAAATAGGCTCTGCTGCTGCATCGATTTTTTTCATCGCTCGATGGCTATAGTGCAAAGTACCGTGTAACTCTGTGGTTATTTTTTCTGCTTTTTTATCAACCTTAGCTAGAATACTTTCTGCTGACTTCAAGGCTCGTGCCAAAGAGCGTACAGACTGCCTCATATCTTCAGAGCCTATCAGTTGGTTAATGTTTTTTAGGGTTAAAATAACTTCTGCAGATAAAGTTTCAAAAGGGATATTTTGAATGCCTCTAATCGCTTCTGTCACATTTTTTTGCACTTCTTGGCTACTCGACGTGACTGCGGAGAGTTCAATAAAATCATCATTTAAATCGGTTAATTTAATTGGTGATTCTGGGCGCAACAAAGTCTCCACATACAGCTGCCCTGTGACTAAACTGGTATATTGCAGTTGCATGCGCAAGCCCTCTTTCATTAATCTTGTCATCAGCGCTTGTTGGCTTTCAATGTCTCCAATAGCCATAAATTGTGAGCACTTTTCATGATCTATTTCGATAAAAACAGGGGTTAATATACGTTGGCTATTAGGTTCTAATTGCACTTGAATATCAATCACCTTACCAATGGGAACCCCTTGCATTTTAACTAATGCACCAACTGATAATCCATTGACTGATTCATTAAAATAAATCACAAATTGAGATTTTTTCGCCAGCCATTGGCCACTACTAAATGCCGTTAACCCCACAACCGTTATCAGTAAAGCACCAATAACAAAAGCACCAATGACGCTGGGATTTGCTTGTTTACTCATGCGTTAATTATTCCATTTATGGGGCTTTCACCACGGTTTAAAAATTGTTGTACCACTGGGTTATTGCATTCTTTTAGTAAGTCTTTGGGCGCACCCTGAGCAATTAAAGTTCTACTGCTAGAATCTAAAAATATTGCGTCAGTTCCGATAGCAAAAAGGCTGGGTAAATCATGCGTCACCACCACAATAGTTGTGCCTAAACTTGCTTGTATACTTAAAATTAAATCATCTAGTAATTTAGCACTCACGGGGTCTAAGCCCGCTGATGGCTCATCAAAAAACAGAATATCCGGATCCAACGCTAAAGCACGCGCAAGCCCTGCTCTTTTTTGCATCCCCCCACTAATTTCAGCCGGGTAATATTCTTCAAAACCTACCAGGCCGACTAAAGCCAATTTTAAATAAGCTAAGCCTTTAATTTCGTCGTGACTTAAATCTGTATACTCTTGCAGGGGTAAGGCTATATTTTCAGCTAAGGTGAGCGAACTCCATAACGCGCCACTCTGATACATCACACCATTACGGCGCATAATTTTATGCCGATCATGCTCATTCATTTGCCATAAATTAGTTGTTTGATACCAAACCTCACCTGCCATGGGACTTTTTAAACCTAATAAATGGCGTAATAAGGTGCTTTTTCCACAGCCATTGCCCCCCATCACAATAAAAATATCCCCCTGATGGATTTTAAAATTCAAATTTTCCTGAATAATAAAATCATCATAAGCCATGGTTAAGTTTTTTACTTCTATTTGTACCGGTTTCATAGCTTACAAACCTATTATTTGGTAGATAACCGTTAGTGATGCATCGGCAATGACAATGCTAACAATCCCAGCCACCACGGCGGAAGTCGCCGCATCACCCACGGAAGATGAACTACGTCCACTTCTCATGCCGCTCATACATCCTGAAATGGCGACTAAGACCCCAAATACACTACTTTTAATCAGCCCCGTTGCAAAATCGCCTAACTGTAAAGCAGATTTAGTTTGCACCACATATTCCATGACAGAAATATCCAATAAGGTAACACTGACTAATAATCCACCCAATATTCCTAAAAAATCGGCATAAATACACAATAACGGCAACATCAGTACTAAAGCAATCAAGCGCGGCAGTACCAAAAAATCAATCGGCGAAATACCTAAAGTTTTTAAAGCATCAATTTCTTCATTGACCTGCATCGATCCTAGTTGTGATGCATAAGAAGCACCGGTTCTGCCTGCCATAATAATAGCCGTCATCATCGCACCCATTTCCCTTACCATCCCTAAGCCAACTAGGTTAGCGACATAAATTTGCGCGCCAAATATTTTTAACTGCATAGCCCCCACAAAAGCGAGAATTAAGCCGACTAAAACACTAATTAACGTCACTATCCCTAATGCATTAGGCCCGCAATCTTGAATCATTAGCCATAAATCTTGTTGACGAAAACTCGCTTTTCCACGTACGAACCTTGATAAGCTCAGACAAACTTCACCGACAAAATTAAATACATCGGTGCTCTGATGTACAAGTGCCTGTGTTTTTACACCAATACTGGCAGCAAAGCTTTTTGGCGGAATCTGTTTATTACCACTTTCACGCACAGGAAAAGCTGAGACTTGTTTTAGCAAACCTTGGGCCGATGCAGGTAGGCCGCTTAAATTAAAGGTAATGCCCTTTTCTTGGCAATACGTTTGTAACTCATAAACAAATAATACAAAGCGGCTATCCCAACTTTTTAAAGCATCCGCTTGTATATTCAATTCACCCGATAAGGGTGCAGCCAATGAATGTCGTACACTCATAAAATTTGGGGTGACATTACCCATCACCCAATCACCCGCAACAATAATTAAGTTTTTATCCGCTAAAAATTCTACCGTACAAGGTTTCAATCAACCGTCCTCTTTCTGTCCATACTTAGCTTAAGAATACACCTATTAGTCGCTTTTTTTTCTACTATTATTTTGACTTTGCCATCGTGCCAAAATGTTTAACACCATTTGTGCCAATCCTAATAGATTTAAACTCTCGCGCCTTAATTCCTAATGCAGGATTATTTTATCATTTTCATTAATGTTTAGCGTAGGATGTGTAGAGCATCTTTTTGCGGAACCCATTACTTTACATGGGGTTGATGGGTTTCACTACACACCTAAAAAACAGGTGCTACGCTCTACCCATCCTACATAAATGTTAAATATGCGATATAATTAACGACTTTTATTTTTACATTTGACGAGCGTAATGGATTATTTATTAGCAAACACCCCACTAGATTCACTTGCCACTGAGTGCCTTATTGTTGCTGTGTACGAAAACAAGCAATTAAGTCCTTCTGCTAGCACGCTAGATTCATTAACTGACGGCCTAATCACAAAGATTATTGAGCGTG
>DAOUSK010000063.1 GCA_030627265.1 Methylococcaceae bacterium | reverse complement strand
GTGGTGGGTGATGAGGGGATCGAACCCCCGACCCTCGCCTTGTAAGGGCGATGCTCTCCCAGCTGAGCTAATCACCCCACTAAAGATATTCAAGTATAGTCTTTAAATGACACCATGTCAACAAACGACCTTATTCAATCAATCAACCCCAAGCAAAGCTGTGTGATTTTAACGGCGCCGCCTGCACCACAGCCTAAGAGCGCGAATAAAAAAGACCATAAAATAACCAGTAATTACATGCCGCTAACGTGACTAATGACTTCATTTGAAGCTAGCTCTAACCCTAACTTAAAGCATTCCATCGCACGTTCGTTATCACCCTCTTCTGCTAAAAAGTTACCCAAAATACGATAGGCCTCAACCGTAGGCTCTAAGCTAATACTTTTTGCCAAGTACTTTTTAGCTTTATCTGAAAACTCACATTTAATGGCAACTTTTCCTAAAACTCTTAATAAAACAGGGTCATTACCGTATTCTAATAACCATTTTTCAGTAATCTCTAACTGACCACGAAAATCAATCGACTGTACACTACCAAAAAGAGAAAGTAAGGTCATATCCCATTTTTGATTCAATGATTTCACAATATCATTTTCTATTTTCGCACCTGCACCCACGTCAATCATTGCAGCATAATAAATAGCCGGTAACCCCTGCATTTCTTGAACATGCTTAGGAATATCTCCCCAAAGTGATTGGATACCTTTAGCATCTGATTTTCCGGACGCTTCTTTCAATAAAGTACTATATGTTTCGATTTCTAAAAGCTTTACTTCAGCTTCCATAAAGACTTTATTTTCATTTAATGCAGGTAATAATGCTTTAATAGCAGACCAGTCACCTAAATGACGATAGGTTTGATGTAACATTTTTAACACACTTGCATGTGTTGAATCCATTGAGTGCAACTTAGTTAACGTTGCGAGCGCTTGGTCAAACTGCTTGTGCGAAAGATGCAATTCTGCTTGAGTTAATCCCACAGCCACTTCAGAGCCTGGCGCATCTTTTGTCGCGCGTTTTAAATATTCATCTCGCTTATCGATCGCACCACGAGAGTGTGCTGCCCTCGCTGCTGTTAAATAATGAATAAGTGGAGCACCACTATTAGAGGCATGCTTAATTAAAGTGCTTTCCGCCCGCTCCCAGTTTCCTTCTGCCGCATCAACTAAACCTGAAATTAACGCCTCTTGAGAGCGATTAAATTTAACATCCTTCCCTCTATTGCGCATTCTTCCAGGAAATCGTATTAACCAACCTAGACCGCGAAAAATAAAATATAAAACAACAAAACCCAACATTGAAGCAATAAAAAAAACAACCAACGAGGTTTCTAATGCCCAATGACCAACACCAATCAATACATAACCAGGGTCATCATACTGTGTCAGCCACTCATGTGTAACAAATGCTAAAAGCAAAGCTAAAACAAGTGTCCCTAAAAAAAATAGCATATTTTTCACTTTACTTGCCCCTATTCTTCACTTGCCTGAGTATTGTCGTCTTGCAACACTTGATCTGCTTCCAGCCTTAATTTAACAATATCTTTTAGCATTTTAAAAGACAGGCTAATATCAGGAAGGTTACTGCGGATTTGAATCGCTCTTAATTTTTCTAATTCACGTACAAAGCGGACATGTACCTGGTCATTAGTGAAGTTTTTATTTAACCACTGCAAAACATCATCAATACCAGACTGATAAAGCTTATCATCATGTTGCAATAAAGCTAACTTAACAATCATTAACTTACTGCTAAGTCTTTCTTTTATAAAAATTTTATGCTCTGGTGTAATAATTGACTTGATAGGGGCATCTAAGCGACGAATACTAATAATCCCTTCAATCTCAATCAAAGCATCATCTAAAGCATCGTTAACATCGGCTGTTGATTTTTGCGCGTCTTTGCTTATCGCTTGATCTTTAGCTTTTCCTGAATAAGGTAAAAATAAATTTAAATAATCAACTTGCTCTTCTAAAGCCTCTAAAGCGGAGTAGATACCCACTGTATCGGCTATTTTAATATCTTGCACAACAGAAATTTCTTTAGCAATTTGCTTACGAATTTTAAAAGCCGCCGTATCACCACTTTCTCGTAAGCGTTGATCTGCTGCTTGCAACGCTGCAAGTGCTGTCCCTATATCACCCATTAAATGTAAGCGTCGATTTGCAACACCTAATAAATATTCTGCATCTGATACCAACCAATCGCCACGTGTTTGACCTAATTGACGGTGAATCTTGTGTATCGACACCTTAATCTCTTTCGTTATACCTTCTAAGCGTTCATTCTGAATCTTCATTGCTTCATTTAGGCGATGCTCAGAATTATCTTCTTTATTAGCAACATCAGAACTTAACGTTGTTAACCGGTTTTGAAGAGCGATTATCTGGGCTTGATAGCCTGTAACTTGTTTGGTTAGCCCTATAATCTGCTGGCTTTCCCTACCTATTTCTCCACCCAAATCTTGCTGTTTATCTCTTAGCTGTTGTAATAATAAATAACCGGCGCCGGCTACCCCTAATACAATCAATAAAATAACCAAACCAAACCAAGCACCACCGCTACGCTCTTTTTTAGCCGTTACTGGTTCTTGTTTTTTTTCTTCAATGACTTCAGCCACATGCTTCCCCATTCAATAATGCGTTAACCATTGCAGCATCCGATGCCTCTGCTGCAATTATTATCTTTGTAAATCCAATTTTTTTAGCCGCTAAATAAACTCGCTGACTAATAACCACTAACGGCGTGATTAATAGCTGTTTTTTTATCTTATCTTTAGCTAATAAAAGCAAAAGATTATTCAGTGCAACAACACTATATATCAGTACTGCTGCTAGTTCATCATTTAGTAAATAAACACAAACATCCTGTGTATCTGAATTCGCCAATGATTTTTGATAAACCTCAACATAATCAACCGACGCTCCTCTTTCCCTTAGACTTGCTGCCAATAGCTCACGCCCACCATCACCTCTTATAATTAAACAGCGCATTTCAAGCAGTGATTGTAATTCAGGCATGGCTAAAATAGCCTCCGAATTAAACCCTTGCTCTGGCCTTAAGACATTCGTTAGCCCGTTTTCAGCTAAGGCATCCGCCGTTGCTTTACCCACAGCAACTAACTTAGTTTTTTGCAAGCCTTGTATTTTGCCATCAATTGCTTGTAAGGCAAAATTTACTGCATTAACACTAATAAAAAAAACAAAGTCAAAAGTCTCTATTTTCTGTAAAAAAAGGCTTTCTTGCCCTAACAATTCACTGGCCTGAACATCAATCACTGGTAAATTAATATTAATGCCTGCGTGCGCCTGAATTAATCGATTTAACTCTGCTACTTGATGCTTAGGACGCGTCACTAAGATCCTTTTACCCGCTAATTCTTTACTCAGCGTACAGGTCACTTAGCACCTTTCCTGCTCCACACTCTAGTAATTCATTCGCAATCGCCAGCCCAATTTCTTCTGCCTCTTCAAGATTACCTGTTTTTTCTGCACGGTAAATAACGCTGCCATCAGGTTTCCCTACTAAGCCGCGCATATAAAGTTTGCCATCTTTTATTTCAGAAAAACCAGCAATAGGCACTTGGCAGCCACCTTTCAAACGTTCATTCATCGCTCGCTCAGCACTAATACGTAGGGTACTTTCTTCGTCAGCCAAGGGCGCTAATAACCGGTTAATTTCCTCATCATCACTACGACACTCAATCCCCACCGCACCTTGGCCAATTGCAGGCAAGCTAACTGTGCTATCTAACGCTTGGGTAATTCTATCGGTAAAACCCAAACGTTTTAAACCTGCAGCCGCCAGAATAATTGCATCATATTCGCCCGCATCTAATTTAGCCAATCTTGTATTTACATTGCCACGTAAAGATAAAATCTCAGCATTAGGGAGCTTTTCAGCAATTTGGCATTGTCTACGTAAGCTAGCGGTTCCAATTTTTGCATGCTCAGGCAAGTCATCCAAGCTTTTATAATGATTAGAAACAAAAGCATCTCTAGGATCTTCACGAGGCAAGATAACCGATAAATGCAAACCTTCAGGAAATTCAACAGGAACATCCTTCATAGAATGCACGGCAATATCCGCCAGCCCATCCAGCATTCCTTGCTCTAATTCTTTTACAAATAATCCTTTACCGCCAATTTTAGCTAACGGTGTATCAAGGATTTTATCCCCCTTAGTAACCATTTTAACTAACTCAGTTTTGAGTCCAGGGTGAGCTTGCTCTAATCGTGCCGCAACATCTTCAGCCTGCCATAAAGCTAAAGGGCTTTGCCTTGTTGCAATCCTAATTATTTTTTGGTTCACTCAGATTTCCTTATAAAATTCCAAATACACTAACATTTTTTACATTGTACCTTTATCTTGGCCTATCTTGAAATACGCCACACAAGGTTTTACCATTCCCTCCCCCTCTCTAATTTTTATTTTTTTGCAAAATTCATCATATTCATTCATTATAATTGTCTGAAATATCGACTTTATATTATTAAGTGGAACTGTGATGATGCGAACCATAATTGGATTAATTTTTTTCTTAACATTTAGCTTTAGCTGTGGCGCCGATGTCGTCAAAATAAACTCCGACCACCCAGCAAAGCATGTTGTCGTTAAAGGCGACACTCTTTGGGATATATCCGCTAAGTTTTTAGAGAACCCGTGGGAATGGCCAAAAATTTGGCACCATAACAGCCAAATTAAAAATCCTCACCTGATTTACCCTGGCGACATCATCACACTTTGCTTTATTAATAATCAACCAATGCTTTGTGTTGACTCTAGTGAACGCACCGGACGCATGCAGCCGCGTATTCGCTACGAAGATTACGCCCCTCAAGCAATAGCAATGATTCCAATGGATGTCATTCGCCCTTTTTTAATCTCCCCAAAAGTTTTAAATGAGGATGACTTAAATAGCGCACCTTACATCGTTGCCTTTGCTGATGAGCATTTAATTGCAGCGACGAATTCCAACATATACGTACGCTCAATCTTAAAACGAGAGTTCATGCGCTACACAACTTATCGTGTCGGTGAAACCTATAAAGACCCCGAGTCAGATGAAATACTGGGTTACGAAGCAATACATATCGCTGACAATACTGTTATTTCTTTAGGTGATCCAGCCACCTTAAGTACCACCCGCGCACTACGTGAAGTTCGCTTAGGTGATCACTTAATGCCTGCTGAAGAAGCTGAGCTTAATTTTAACTTTTACCCTATTGCTCCTAAGGAAAAAATTGACGCGACCATTATTGCAAGCAAGACAGACTCCCAAGAAATTGGACAGTTCGATATCATTGTCCTAAATAAAGGGTCAAAAGACGGACTTAAATTAGGTCACCTACTCGATGTTATGCAAGAGGGTAAATTAGTTAAAGACCCCTACAATAAAATAGGCCATGAGCTGGTCAAATTACCCAATAGAAAATCAGGTTCTTTACTTATTTTTCGCACTTTTGATCGCGTAAGCTATGGCTTAATCATGAGTGCATCTAGAAATATTCGCCTTTTAGATAAGGTACAGACACCTGAATAATAGCGCTACAGCAATGGCGCAAAAGCATTGGCTTATGCTTTTGCGCACACCAGGTGTAGGCAGTAAAACATTTTTAAAATGCTTAGCCCACTGCAGCCCTGAAGCCTTATTCGCAGCCCCTCGCGAATCATTACTCCAGCTAGGTTTAAGCACTAAAATTATTGATTCCCTCAAAAATCCTCGTTGGGACCTCATTGAAACTGACTTAAGCTGGTTAGCACAAGAAAATAACCACGCTATTTTATGGGCTGATGCCAACTACCCTCAGCAACTTAAAGAAATACCCGATCCACCGCCTATTCTTTTTGCACGCGGCGATTTAGATCTAATGCACTTTCCACAGATAGCTATTGTCGGTAGTCGCAACCCCTCAAGCACCGGCCTACAAATAGCCTATGACTTTGCCCAAAGCCTTGCAAGCTCTGGTTTTACCATTACCAGCGGATTAGCTTTAGGTATTGATGCTGCAAGCCATAAAGGCGCACTCAATGTACAGGGCGCAACCATTGCCGTCACAGGAACCGGTTTAGATCGAGTCTATCCTGCGGCACACAAAGACCTTGCGACCGACATTGTTGCCACTGGCCTGATATTGTCTGAATTCCCACCCGGCACTTTGGCAAAAGCAAACCACTTTCCACGCAGGAATCGTATTATCAGCGGCTTATGCATGGGACTATTAGTCGTTGAAGCGGCTAAAAAAAGCGGCTCTCTTATTACCGCACGCATGGCCTTAGAACAAAACAGAGACGTCTTCGCCATACCAGGGTCCATCTATAACCCTTTAGCACGCGGCTGTAATGCCTTAATTCGTGACGGTGCAAAATTAGTGGAAACAACACAGGATATATTGGAAGAACTCGCCCCACACATCAATGACAGACCCTTACCACAGGCTATTACAAAAACAGAACAAAGTAATGACCTCCCTGAAGAACAACAAAACTTATTAAATCATATACAGTTTTCACCCACATTCATTGATCAATTGGTACTCACAACAAAATTAACTGTCGATAATATCAGCTCACACTTGCTCATATTAGAATTACAAGGGTATATTAGTCCCACTCACGGAGGTGGCTACCAGCGTAACAAATAGCCCCCCTTATTAAATTGCCGCAAAAAAAACGATAACAGAATGAATGAAGATATTTTCGACGTTTTAATCTATCTATTTGAAAACTATATGAATAGTGAAGTTGAAGCCACACCCGATTCTGATGAATTAAAAACCGAGCTTAAAGAGGCGGGGTTCACCAATAACTGCATTAATAAGGCATTTGATTGGTTAGATTCACTTGCACTACAAGAAGCATCAGAATTTAAATCGCCAAAAAATTTCCGCATTTTCTGCACAGAAGAAATTCACAAACTGGATTTAGAATGCCGAGATTTTCTTTTATTTCTAGAGCGTCTAAGTATATTAACGCCTAACACTCGAGAGCTCGTTATCGATAGAGCAATGGCAATCGAAGAATCACTTATTTCTATTGAAGAGCTTAAATGGATTGCTTTAATTGTCCTGCTAAGCCAACCGGATGATGAAGTTGCCATTGCACACATGGAGAACATCATCTATCAAGAAGCCTCAGCTCTTTTAAATTAAACAAAGATACCCGTCGTATGAGCAAAAATTTAATTATTGTAGAATCACCTGCAAAATCAAAAACGATTGAAAAATACCTTGGTAAAGATTTTCAAGTCCTTGCCTCTTTTGGACACCTACGAGATTTAATCCCTAAAGAAGGCGCTGTTGATCCAGAAAATAACTTTGCTATGAAATACCAAGTGCAAGAACGCAACCAGCGGCACTTACAAGCGATTACAAAAGCGTTAAAAGGTGTGGACACCTTGTACCTCGCAACCGATCCCGACAGAGAGGGAGAGGCTATTTCTTGGCATTTATTAGAAATGCTGAAAGATAAAAAACTGCTTAAAAAGAAAACAGTTCACCGCGTCGTCTTTCATGAAATCACTAAAAAAGCAGTCACCCATGCCATTGAAAATCCAGGCGAAATTGATACTAACTTAGTTGATGCACAACAGGCTCGACGTGCTTTAGACTATTTAGTGGGTTTTAATTTATCCCCTTTATTATGGAAAAAGATTCGCCGTGGATTATCGGCAGGTCGCGTACAAAGCCCTGCCTTGCGCATGATTGCAGAACGCGAACTTGAAATTGAAGCCTTTAAAAGCAAAGAATACTGGTCGATCACCTCAAAGCTCACTCAAGAAAAGCAAGCCTTTAAAGCCAAGTTAACTCACTTCAAAGGCGAAAAACTTAGCCAATTTAGTATCACTAATGATGCACAAGCTGTTGCAACGCAAGCAGAACTTGAAAAAGCGGCACAAGGTCACCTGGTTGTTGCTAATTTAGAAAAGAAACAACGCAAACGCAATCCATCTCCTCCTTTTACGACATCAACTTTACAACAAGAAGCAGCGCGTAAACTTGGCTTTACCACCAAGCGCACCATGATGGTTGCACAGCAACTCTATGAAGGGATTGATATTGGTGGCGGTGAAACCAGTGGTTTAATCACCTATATGCGTACTGATTCAGTTAATTTAGCCGGTGAAGCACTTGAAAATATCCGTGATTTAATTAGTGAAAAGTATGGTGCAGATCAAGTCCCTAAAGAACCGCGCTCATTTAAAACAAAGTCTAAAAACGCACAAGAGGCGCATGAAGCAGTGCGCCCTACTTTGGCACAGCAGACACCTACCGATTTAAAAAAATATCTTTCTAGTGACCAATTCAAGTTATACGATTTAATTTGGAAGCGTACGGTTGCCTGCCAAATGATCCACGCGACCATTAATACCGTTTCTGTCGATTTAAATTGCGGCAATGAAAAAAATGTATTTCGTGCAACAGGTTCTGTCATTGCTAAACCTGGCTTTATGGCTGTCTATTTAGAGGGCCAAGATGACAGCAAAGAAGGCGATGATAAAGAAACCTTCTTACCTGCGATGAAAAAAGGCGATAGCATTCCTTTAGATGCGATTGTCACCAATCAACATTTTACCGAGCCTCCTCCACGCTATAGTGAAGCAAGTTTAGTTAAAGCATTAGAAGAACATGGCATTGGCCGCCCTTCTACTTATGCGTCTATTATTTCGACCTTACAAAACCGTGAATACGTTACCTTAGATAAAAAGCGCTTTTATCCGACCGATGTAGGCCGTATCGTCGCAAAATTTTTGACCGATCATTTTACCCAGTATGTCGATTACGACTTTACCGCTAAATTAGAAGATAACTTAGATGCGGTTTCACGCGGTGAAAAAGACTGGGTTCCATTAATGAGTGCATTTTGGAAACCTTTCACCAAACTGATTCATGAAAAAGAAGAGTCTGTTCAGCGTAAAGATGTCACCCAAGAAGCGCTTGATGAAAAGTGCCCTGAGTGCGACAAACAACTTTCTATTCGCCTAGGGCGTAACGGCCGATTTATCGGCTGTACTGACTACCCTACGTGCTCTTACACACGTAATTTAAATGATGATGGTACTGAGGCAAACGAACCAGAAATTGTTGCTGATAGAAAATGCCCGAGCTGTGAATCCGATTTAGTGATTAAAACAGGGCGATACGGTAAATTTATCGGCTGTAGCTCTTACCCGAAATGTAAACATATCGAACCCTTAGAAAAACCACTCGATACTGATGTAGAATGCCCGAAATGTAAAAAAGGCAGCATATTAAAACGTAAATCACGTTACGGTAAGATTTTTTATTCTTGCTCTGATTACCCAAAATGTGACTATGCTTTATGGAATGTGCCTGTTAAGGATCCTTGCCCCGCTTGCGAGTGGCCAATCTTAACCTTAAAAACCACTAAGCGACGTGGACCTGAAAAAGTTTGCCCACAAAAAGATTGTAAATACGCAACACCGTATGAAGGTGACCCTGAAGATATTAACGGGCCAAAAAGCTAAAAAATAATGCGGCACTACCAGTCCTTGCAAGGACTGGTAGTGCTTTTGGTAAATTCTTACGCTAGCAAACTAAACCCAACTAGCTTTTACCCGCGTAGTCACTCCACACATTAAGGTATAAGAAATTGTGTTTGCACTATTCGCAATCTCGTCTATTGGCAATCCCTCCCCCCATAAAGTGACCTTATCACCCACATTCACTTGACTACAGCCTGTTAAATCAACCGTTAACATATCCATAGACACACGCCCCACTAATGAGGCCAACTGATTATTTACTAACACGTAAGCTCCTGCTTTTGCATGTCGCGGATACCCGTCGCCATAGCCTGCCGAAATAACAGCTAATAGCATATCTTTAGGTGCCTGCCAAGAGCTACCGTAACCAACTGCTTCGCCTTTTTTGACTTGTTTAATAGCAATCACACGCGCATAAAAAGTCATCACCGGCATTAAACCCAGAGAGCTCGCTTTCTCACCGATGATAGGTGATGCGCCATACAGCATTAAACCTGCACGATTCCACTCTAAATGAGCTGATGGCCAGGCAATAATAGCCGCAGAATTTGCCACACTTCTATCGCCCGCCTCACCCTTAATTGTTGTTAAAAAACAGGCTTCTTGCTGCTTTGTTTTAGGGTCTTTACGGTCATCTGCATTTGCAAAATGTGTCATGAACTGGATATCATCAGCAACAGAAACACAAGTACGCAGCCGCATTAATAATGATTTAAATTGCGAGGGTTGGACACCTAATCGGTTCATGCCCGTCTCTATTTTTAGCCAAACCGAAAGCCTTCCACTGAGTTGACTCTTTTCTAATAATTCAACTTGGTACTCAGAATGCACCACTGCATCGAGTTGCTCTTGCTGAAAAATCGGCAGCTCCTCAGCTTGTAAAAACCCCTGTAATACAAGAATTCTTTGCTTAATACCTGACTCTCGCAATACCAGTGCTTCATCAAGCCTAGCCACCGCAAACGCATCGACTTCAGGCGCCAAGATCTTTGCTACCTGACCCGCGCCATGCCCGTAAGCATTTGCTTTAATGACTGCGATTAATTTGGATTTTGGCGCATATTCTCGTGCTTTTTTTGCATTATGCTGCAATGCTGCACGACTTAATTCAACCGTTGCAGCAGCAAAAATCACTCATAATCTCCTTCTGAATAAGGGTTATGCGCGCAATTCTCAAAACGTGTATATTTGCCTAAGAAAGTTAGGCGCGCCGTTCCAATCGGCCCATTCCTTTGCTTTCCTATAATGATTTCTGCTGTGCCTTTATCAGGACTATCTTCGTTATACACCTCATCCCGATAAACAAACATAATCACATCGGCATCCTGCTCAATACTTCCTGACTCCCTTAAATCCGACATAACTGGCCGCTTATTGGGTCGCTGCTCTAAGTTACGGTTAAGCTGAGATAATGCCACGACCGGCACATTAAGCTCTTTTGCTAACGTTTTTAAGCCACGAGAAATATCTGAAATTTGTGCAACTCGACTTTCACCACTTGATGGCGATTGCATCAACTGTAAATAATCTAAAACAATTAAACCTAACTGCCCATGATCCCTTGTTAATCGTCGCGCTCTTGAGCGTACTTCGCCTGGTGTTAACGCAGCCGTATCATCAATAAATAACTTAGTTTCCGCTAGCAAATTAATAGCCGAAGTCAGGCGTGGCCATTCATCATCATCTAACTTTCCTGTGCGCACTTTATTTTGGTCAATACGCCCTAACGAAGACATCATCCGCATTGCTAAAGAATCACCCGGCATCTCCATACTAAAAACAGCAACCGGTAAGCCGCTGCCTACCGCTGCATTTTCTGCCATGTTCATAGCAATCGTGGTTTTCCCCATCGAAGGACGACCAGCAACAATAATCAAATCACCAGGCTGTAAACCAGAAGTCATTTCATCTAAATCAGTAAACCCTGTACTCACTCCAGTGATGCTGCCTTCTTGTTCGAACAAAGTTTCAATTTTTTCAACCGCTGTACCTAGCAAGTCTTTAATCGCAATAAAACCCGCTTGACCTTTTTGCCTTTGCTCTGCAATCTCAAAAACATTTTTTTCTGCCGACTCCAGTAAGTCGCTTGTTGTACGACCTTCAGGTAAAAATACCGACTCAGAAATATCAGTCCCAACATGAATAAGCTGCCTTAATACCGAACGATCCCTAACGATATTAGCATAAGAAACAATATTGGCTGCGCTCGGTGTTTCTTTTGCCAAAACACTTAAATAAGCCAAGCCCCCAGCTTCTTCTAATTCATCTATTTTTCGTAATGCTTCAGAAATGGTAACGACATCAAAAGGCTCTTGCTTTTCTGCTAAATCAGCGATCGCCTGAAAGATAACACGGTGATCTTTACGATAAAAATCCACACCAACAACTTTATCTGCCACAGTATCCCAACGCTCATTATCCAGCATTAAACCACCCAAAACAGATTGCTCTGCCTGAATTGAATGAGGAGGAATTTTTAATGATTCAACGGCTCTATCGCGCACTTGATATTCACTACTAGACATTTCATATTCTCAAATAAAATTATTGCATAAAAAAAGGGCTGCAATTTTACAATTACAGCCCTTCTTTGCGATCGATTATGACTGCATTTAAAATGAGCAAGCCCATTAAAAACACAGTATATCGATAAACGATTAACGTTTTGAGTACTGAGGACGTTTTCTCGCTTTGTGTAAACCAACTTTTTTACGCTCTACTTCACGTGAATCACGAGTAACAAAACCCGCTTTTCTAAGTTGAGGACGTAAAGTTTCATCGTAAACCATTAATGCACGCGTCAAACCATGACGAATCGCGCCAGCTTGTCCTGAAGGACCGCTGCCTGTAACAGTTACGTTGACATCAAATTTATCTGATAATTCTAGTAATTCTAATGGTTGTAATGAAACCATTTCATCAGTCTTACGACCAAAATAATCAGCAAGTGTTTTGCCGTTTACTGTGAATTTACCAGTACCTGACACTGCGTAAACACGTGCTATTGCACTTTTACGTCGGCCTGTTCCGTAATATTGAGCTTCTGCCATGATATTAACCTGTTAGTTGCCTAAAGTTCTAAAACTTTAGGTTGTTGAGCTTGATGACCATGTTCAGGGCCTGCATAGATTTTTAACTTAGTAAGCATTGCACGACCTAAAGGGTTACGTGGCATCATGCCTTTAACCGCATTACCAATAATACGATCAGGGAATGTTTGTCTTAATTTTCCTAAGCTAACTGATTTTAAGTTACCAATATAGCCTGTGTGATGGTAATACATTTTATCTTTTTCTTTATTACCTGTAACACCGATTTTTTCAGCGTTAATAACGATAATATAATCACCTGTATCAACATGCGGCGTATATTCTGGCTTATGTTTGCCACGAAGGCGGCGTGCTACTTCTGTAGCTAGGCGACCTAAAGTCTTGCCTTCAGCGTCGATTATGTACCAATCGCGCTTTACTTCAGCGGGTTTTGCGCTAAATGTTTTCATAATTTTATCTTTTATTAAGATTTCAAGTTAGCCGCATATCATACTAAATTTTAATTTCTCTTTCAAGTCATAGCAATAAAAACACATGATTATTACTGTTGAATACTACGTACCATATCTAGCGCGACTGCCTCTGCTATTTTGATTCCATCAACGGCTGCCGACAAAATCCCTCCGGCATAACCCGCGCCCTCACCCGCAGGATAAAACCCTTGCGTATTAATGCTTTGCAACGATGGGTAATCGCGTTTGATGCGTACAGGCGAAGAAGTTCGTGTTTCCACGCCGGTTAATATCGCATCATGCCGCGCAAATCCACGTATCTTTTTATCAAACGCAGGCAGCGCTTCTTTGATTGCCAAAATAGCATAGTCCGGCAAACACTCACTTAAATCAACTAACTTAACACCCGGTTTATAAGAAGGCTCAACATCACCTAGCTCGGTACTCGGCTGACCTTTTAAAAAATCACCCACCAACTGCGCAGGTGCATTGTAATTTTCACCACCCAATGCAAAAGCACGTTCTTCGAGCTCATTTTGCAACTCTAAACCTGCTAAAGGATTGCCGGGGTAATCTTTTTCAGGATCAATGCCAACTACCACAGCACTATTCGCATTTCGTTCATTGCGTGAGTATTGACTCATTCCGTTAGTAACTACTTTGCCCTTTTCCGAGGTTGCCGCCACCACAGTACCGCCAGGACACATACAAAAACTATAAACAGAGCGCCCATCTTTACAATGGTGCACCAATTTATAATCAGCCGAACCTAATAATTCATTACCCGCAAAATCACCAAAGCGGCATTCATCAATCATCGATTGAGGATGTTCTATTCTAAATCCGATAGAAAAAGGCTTTGCTTCCATGTACACACCTTTATCAAACAGGATTTTAAATG
>DAOUSK010000154.1 GCA_030627265.1 Methylococcaceae bacterium | reverse complement strand
TTATTAAAGGCTTTGATATGAACAAAAATTTGGTTATCACCCACATTAGGCGTGATAAAACCAAATGCCTTTCCCTCATTCCAATAGGTTATTTTTCCTTTAATTTTCATTTCACTTTTTCCTTGTGTTAACAGCTGTATCACTTAACACACTGGTTAAGTATGACTATAAATTTTTATATGCTCTTTAGGATCGACTACGATTTGAAATCGTAGTCGAATTTACAGCTCACTTCGAATTAGTGAATTTACTACGGACTAAAAATCATCGAGCTACATTTTCCCATGTTTGGCTTTGAACATTTAAAGATTTTTTATTTATCTTTTGATATTGGGAATAACATTTAAATGTTTGAACTGCCCCTTCGTTCTTTAATCCACTGAATTGCATATAAGTCAATTATTTATATAGATTGTCTAAAATTAATTTTGTATTAAATATACATATTAGTTTCAAGAGTATAAGCACCATGTCCAAGACATGATTCTAAAAAATTTGGTGTATTAATAATCCATGGCGTTAATGAAATAGGAAAAATACGTTTTCCTTGATCCCCGTAATCAACAAATACATTTATTCCTATATTTTCATTCCCACTATCTTTATGCACTCTTCTTTTATGTTCTGATCGTATATTATGAAGGGATTTTTTATCTAAAAAACCCGTGTCTAGAACTTTGTCCAATTTGGGTAATAAATTAGGGTATTGTTTAGCAGATTTAATATCAGTTCCTTCTACCCCCCAGTGTTGAATATATATAGTATTGGAGATAAATTTGTTCATCTAAAAGGCGAAGGTTTTAACCTTATTCTGGAAAACAAATGACAGCCTCAACTTTTCCTGTACAGTAAGCGCATTCAAGCTTTTAAAGTATTTGCGACAGAATCTTATGTAGACTATCAACCTACCTGTGGCCGATAGCCATTGTTTTATATTACTTAAGCTACTAGAATTTCACTTTCTCTTAACCGGGTGTGTCGCGTAATAAAATAACCAGGAAATTTATGTTCAACTCTATCACTGTGCAGACAGCCACAGAAACGGAAAGTATTTACATTTTAATATTCACGATTGCTCTGGCCTTTGTGCTATCAACCATTTTGGCTGTTGTTTATCAAAAGACCTTTCGTGGTTTGTCTTATTCACGTAATTATGTGCAGTCGATTGTGCTTATTTCTATTATTTCAGCGGTTGTTATTCAGTCGGTGGGTGATAGTTTGTCGCGTGGTATTGGAATCATGGCAGCTATGTCTATTATCCGTTTTAGAACTAACTTTAAAGACCCGCGTGATACCTTGTTTTTATTTGCTGCGCTGACCGCAGGTATTTCCTGTGGTGCGTATGCTTTTCCTGTTGCCATTGTTGGAACACTCGGTTTTTCGCTGGCAGCCATCGTTTTATATTATTCGCCATTAGGGCCGCATAGCTACTTTGATGGTATGTTGCGCTTTAATTTGCAGATCAATAGTTCGCAGCAAAAAGAGCTAGAGCTATTGATGCATGAGTTTTGCAGGTCGTTTGCATTGGTTACTTTACGGGAAATTGCACAGGGGCAACGATTGGATTATGCCTATCACGTTAAATTACGTAAAGAGAAGTCTTATGAAGACTTCATGGCTAGGCTTAAAAGTATCGATGATTTACAAGGACTCAGCTTGATGATGCAAGAATCCACGGTGGATATTTAAGTTATGAAAAACTTATTTTTACCCTTATTTTGGGCCGGCGCGTTGCTTGTTGTCTTTATATTGTCTGATTCTTTTTCAGATAAGTCTTTGCATTTTTTTGGTATTGCCGGAGAAAGTGAACAAACTATTAAGTTTCAATACCCTGTTGAAATTGTAAATATTTTTGTGGCTGAAGGAAAAAATGTCGAGCAAGGCGAATTGATGCTGGAAGTCAAACGGCATGAGCTTGATTATGACCTGTCTGTACTGGAACAGGAAATCAGAGGATTTGAACTAAAAAAGCAGGGGGCACATGCTGAGATTGGTAATCAGCAATCTGGTTTGCGGTCTAAAAAGCAAGCGATTAGTGCTGACATGGATTATCAAATTCATGCCTTAGAACTTAAATTAAAAATGCATGCGGATATGATGAATAGCCTTTCTGTTGCGAAACAAGAAAATATGTCAGTTACCGAAAGCCCTGAACTTAATTACCTAAAGAACAAGCGACATTTTTTAATTCAGGGAGTGCAAACCGAAATAGCACATTTAACTGAGCAATTAAATGGGGCAGACCGCCCCATTGATGCCCGGATTGAAGAGTTATTACATCGCAAAGAAGAATTGCAGCGGCAGAATGTTAGTTTGAAAGTCAATGCTAAATTTAATGGACGCGTCGGAAGTGTACACTTTAAAGCAGGTGAATTAGCCTCAGCTTTTCAGCCTATTATTACCGCGCATAGTCGAGTCCCTCGCTATATTAAGGGCTATATTCATGAAAATATACTCAATGATGTGAAGGTCAATCAAACAGTATGGGTTCAGTCAACGGCGATTAACCATGGCGATAAACCACTTAAAGGCGTTGTTGAAAGCATGGGTAACAGAATCGTTGAATACCCCGAGCGACTTAAAAAGAACCCAATGGTGCCTGCATGGGGTCGCGAAATACTCATTCGTTTGAATACACTCGAGCACTCTTTATTATTTGGTGAAAAAGTGCAGATTTTTTTAGAAAATCCTGATCATAGTACGCAATGGTTTTCTATTATAAGTGATGCCAGCGCCTCAGAAAAAAAGACATTAAAGGAGCAAGGTGTGTCAAAAATCAACTCAACTAATGCGGCTATTAAAGCGAAAAAAATTGAAGCATCGGGGCTGGTATGGAATTCGCAAGAAGGCCATTATTTATTGGTGAGTGATGAGCAATATCAGCATAAAGCCAGTATCTTTATTATGGAGGACGAAGGCACCATTTCAGCAGGACTGAATATGCTGGGTCAGATAGGTAAAGAATTTCCAGATGATTTAGAAAGCATCAGTATCGATGACGGTTTTGTCTATGTTCTCAGCTCTTTATCGCATAATAAGAACGATAAAATTAAAGCTAGGCGTAAAAAATTAATGCGCTTTAAATACCAGAAAAATCGCGTCACTGAGCAACAAGATATTGACTTATATGCCGCCTTAAAGCGCTTAAGTGAACAATCGACTAACTCAAACTTGGTACGATTTTTAAAACAGGCGATTGGCGATCATAGTATAGATATAGAATCACATATTGTGCTTAATAATGACTTATATCTGGGGTTTAAATCGCCTTTTATTGGTGCAAAGAAAGTACTCATTATGAAAATAGCCGATGTGAATGCATTGTTTGCAGGCGCTATGCCAAGTGCTGAGATATGGCTGACCACTACCTTACGCGATCCTGAAACCGGTAAGCCAATGAAATTGTCAGATATGGTGCAAGTCGATGGACAATGGTTTTTTCTGAGTGTTTTGAATTCACCGATAAAGAAAAGTGTGTTGTGGCATTATCAAGCTGAAACTGGACTATTAAACGCAACTCAGTCATTTTTAGGCTTAAAAGCGGAAGGGATTGCTTATAATCCAGAAAAATTATTGTTTACTGTGGTGTTTGATAGAGGAAAAAATAAGCGTTCAAGGTATTTGTCGATTCCTTTTTTTGAAGCGCTAGGTAAATCATGATCGTAAAGTTAGTTGCTATTTTATTCATGTCCATGCTCTCTTTTTGCGCCAGTAGCAATACCGCAATGAATCAATTTTTATTAGCTGCGCAAACTGGACTTAATGAACCGACCGAAGCCAATGACACCCGCATGAATGTTGTTAGCTCATTTCTTGAAGAAGCTCAATTCCGCTTTAATGCGATCGAAGGAAATGAATTCGATGCTAACGCGCTTGAGCAGTCTTATGAAATACGAGTAAAACCGAAAGCATGGGGACAAAGCGAAATAGAAGAAAATATTTTAGATCTGCGTTCAAATCAACAAAATCATCACTACAATGTTGCATTAAATACAGCATTAAAAAATCGCTATTTGATCTTGCTGAGCTATCTGGAGCAGCACAATACAACACAATATTTCTTTAAACTGGCTAATTTAGCGACTCAGGAAATAAGACTTATTCGTCGTGAGGTGATGGGCGAGAAATTCAATACGGAGAAGCTTTTAGGGGCCGTGGAAATGTTTGAACAATCGAAAGCTCTTAC
>DAOUSK010000114.1 GCA_030627265.1 Methylococcaceae bacterium | reverse complement strand
TCCGACAGTGAAAAACATTAATGTTGGTAGCCATGCGCGTGTGATAAGCGTTTCTATAAAGAGTTGTTTACCATAGTTGCTGTTTAGGCCGTAAGTTGCGCTGCTTTTAAATTGACGCAGTATGTTGGGTATTAAGCAAAGTAAGGATAGGCCGGCATAGGTTGCGTAGGAGTTTCTATTAACAATGGTGCTAGTGACGTCTTTTCCATAGCTCCATTTATCAAACCAGAGTATTTTATTAAAATCACCTAGATATATGACTAGGCCATAGGCTGCGTAGATAAATCCGGCTATCGCTAACCAGTTAAATAATTTCTGGGCATTTTCTGATTTCTGACAGTAGTACATAGATAAAATAAAGACTAAGCCATACGCGAGTAGGCGCATAAGTGCGGTAATGGTTTGTTCGGGAGAGAGGCTAATTCTTGCAGGAATTTCAGTTTCTAAGACTTGTGCAGTAATTTGCCAAAGTGGATGCCCCCAGCTCTCAGGAATGACAGTACTTGTCTGAATATAGGCCCAGAGTAGGGTGCTGATAAATAACACAAAGGGAACTTTTATTCTTGCAAAATGTAGTTGCATGTTTTTTGCTTTAAAAAAGTAAGAGATACACCAACTAATGCTCACTAAAGCAATAAGCAGACTGAGTAAGCTCCATGACCAAGGACGGTTACTGCCGAAAGGAAGAGGGGAAAGTACGAGTAGGGTGAGTAGGGCGTAGAAAGGCATTTTTGGCTCAGATGATTTATGTTGGTGAGTAATGGGGGACTGATTCTAGGTTTAACATTACATAAAAACTCCGTCATGTCGATAAGTGTCTGCTTAAGTCAATTGCATTATGGAATAAATTTGCCTGATAAAGAAAGTAGCTAATAACTTGTGTTAAGACAGATTAACATAAGTCATAAAAATACTGCTAAATCAACACGCTAATGGGGCTGTTATTTTGGTTAATTTGGAGTCGAAAGTACAATATAATCTTGCGTTGTCGATGCTGTAAATTTAGTTACACTATTTAAGGAAGAAAAATGATAAGTTCCGTTATGTTGATTGCAGTAGGTGCAAGTTGCGTATTATTGCTGATATTGCTACTACAGTATTTTTTGTTAAAAAAAGTAAATACTTTATCTGATTCCAATGCGGAACAGGTGAAAGAGGATTTAATAAGATTATTGGGGCAAAGTGAGCATACTCTGAAAGAGGGGTTAGGCGAATCACGTAAAGAGTTACGTGAGGTTAGTGCTGATAATAGGCGTGAAATTAATGATTTATTTAAGGGGTTTCAAGATACGTTATTGAAACGTGTGACAGAAAATAGTGGTGCGCAAAATAGGCAGTTAGATGCTTTTAAATCATCATTAGGGGAGCTGTCGGAAAAGCTGATTACCAACTCTAATGAGTTCAAGGAAAGTGTTAGTGCCTCCTTTAAAGGATCTAGTGAAGCATTAAATAAAAAGCAGGATGAGTTTAGGGAGCAAACATTACAAAAATTTAATGCATTTGATGAAAATATAAAACAAGATTCAAAAAACAATCGCGAAGAACTGAATGCTAGTTTGAAGTCATTCGAGGAGAAATTCTCGCTATCAATTAAGGGCTTTGGAGGGCAATTAGATAAGCAATTTGCGGGCTTGAATAAACAACAGGCGGATTTTGGTGATAAAACATTAAAGCGTTTAAACGAATTCCAAGCAGGTATTCAACAAGAAGCTAAGGATAATCGTAAAGAGCTTAATGATGGCTTAAAATCTTTTGAGCTTAAATTTTTAGAGGGTATGAAAGACTTTAATGAACAACTCCGCTTGAAGTTCTCTGATTTGAATAAGCAGCAATTAGATGCGAATCAACTTGCGAAAACAAGTATTACTGAAATTAGAGAAGCAATAGAAAAACAATTAAAATCTATCCGCGAAGATAACACTCTGCAGCTCACTGAGATGCGCAAAACAGTTGATGAAAAATTGCATGACACATTAGAAAAGCGCTTAGGTGAATCTTTTAAATTGGTGAGTGACCGATTAGAGCAAGTTCATAAAGGCTTAGGTGACATGCAGAATCTGGCTGTTGGAGTTGGCGATCTTAAAAAAGTTCTTTCTAATGTGAAAACGCGTGGAATTTTAGGTGAATATCAGCTTGGTAATATTCTTGAACAAATTTTATCTCCCGATCAATATGGAACCAATGTAGCGACTAAAAAAGGAAGTCAGGCAAACGTCGAATATGCCGTTAAACTGCCTGGGAAATCAGATGAAAAAACGGTTTGGTTGCCAATTGATTCAAAATTCCCACTAGAAAGTTATCAGGTTTTACTACAGGCATTAGAAGACGGTGATATTCATAAGATTGACTTAGCTGAAAAGACATTACTTAAAGCGATAGAGAGTTTCGCGAAAGATATTAGTACCAAATACATTGATCCGCCACATACAACGGATTTCGCCGTCATGTTTTTACCTGTAGAAAGTCTCTATGGTGAAGTGTTGCGTCATCCTGCATTATTTGAAAAGCTTCAACGTACTTATCACATAACTATTACAGGGCCAACAACCTTATCAGCTCTGCTGAATAGTTTACAAATGGGTTTTAGGACGCTTGTCGTACAGCAACGAAGCAGTGAGGTATGGAATGTATTAGGTGAAGTGAAGACTGAGTTTGTTAAGTATTCCAAGCAATTAGAGACAGTTAAAAAACACTTACATACTGCAACTGGATCATTGGAATCATTACAAACTACGCGAACTAATGTTATGGAGAGAAAGTTGAAAAGTGTCGAATCTTTGGAGCTTGATAGTGAGGTAGATCCTTTGTTATTACTAGAAAGTTAGAGCAGGTAACAATTTTTGTTGTGCTGATATTGTGCGTAAAAAGGTGACAATAATTGATCTTACTGAGGAAATATCGAATAGTAGGCACTAATTAAGGTATTAAATTCTTACATCTTTATAAGCATAATGAAAAATTTCTCAACAGGTACTTGTGTCGTTATTTGCTCAACTATATAGTATAAATCTTCAGAGCTTCACCAATAATCAATGGCAAGGTATAATAAAGTTCTTTACTATCAGATATGCTGGTAGATAATTATAATATACAGCTTGAGCCTACGTAGTCTATGACGCAAAAATTATTTATTTTGACAACTGGTTGTCAAATGAACGAGTATGATTCAGAAAAAATGGCAGATGTTTTAAATGTCTCGCATGACTTAGAGCTTACAGAAGTTCCAGAAGAAGCGGATATTTTATTATTAAATACTTGTTCTATTAGAGAAAAAGCCCAAGAAAAAGTTTTTTCACTATTGGGCCGTTGGCGCAAAATGAAGGAAAAACGCCCAGAATTAATTATCGGTGTGGGTGGCTGTGTTGCCAGCCAAGAAGGGGCGGCTATTCAAAAGAGAGCGCCTTATGTTGATATTGTCTTTGGGCCGCAAACTTTGCATCGTTTACCTGAGCTTTTAGAAAAAGCAAAAAAAGGTGAAAAACGTATTGTTGATATATCTTTCCCTGAAATTGAAAAATTTGATGCGTTACCAGAGCCGCGAGCAGAAGGGCCAAAAGCTTTTGTTTCTGTGATGGAAGGGTGTAGTAAATATTGTACATTCTGTGTTGTGCCTTATACGCGGGGTGAAGAAATTAGTCGTCCTGTGCAAGGTGTTTTGGATGAAATTACTTCATTAGCTAAGCAAGGGGTACGTGAAGTTAATCTATTGGGTCAAAATGTTAATGCTTATCGTGGCGAAATGGAGGATGGTGAAATTGCAGATTTCGCTTTATTGCTACATTTTGTTGCAGCAATTGACGGGATTGATCGACTTCGTTTTACCACATCACATCCTATTGAATTTACGGATGAATTAGTGGATGCATTTGAAGCTATTCCTGAATTAGTGAGCCATTTACACTTACCCGTGCAAAGCGGTAGTGATAATGTTTTATCTATGATGAAGCGAGGGCATACACGCGCTGAATATATAGAAATAATGGATAAAGTTAAAATGGCGCGTCCAGGGCTTAGTTTATCGTCTGATTTTATTATTGGTTTTCCGGGTGAGACTGATCAAGATTTTGAAGATACGATGGATTTAATTGAAGAAATCGGTTTTGATTTTTCATATAGCTTTATTTATAGCGCAAGACCAGGAACGCCTGCTTCTGATTTTCCTGATGATACGCCAGGAGAGGTTAAAAAAGTACGCTTAAAGCGCTTACAAACTCGCTTAGATGAAATGACCAAGGCGATTTCTAATAGTATGGTCGATACCGTGCAAACTGTCTTAGTGGAAGGTCTCTCTAAGAAAAACCAGCTGCAAGTGACAGGGCGTACTGAAAATAATCGTGTGGTTAATTTTATAGGCCATCCGCGTTTAGCGGGGCAGTTTGTTGATGTTTTAATTACTGAAGCGTTACCTAATTCTTTAAGAGGTAGAGCGGTTGAATCATCTGTTGATAAAATTATTGCTCAGGTTTAATTCGTGAATACAGAAATAGTAGAGTTGCTGCTAGAGCCAGAAGATAATGCTCGTTTAGCTAATTTATGTGGTCAATTTAATACGCATCTTCAGCAGATAGAAAAGCGTTTAAATGTTGATATTGCCAACCGAGGGAGCCAGTTTAAAATAAAAGGTTCAACGGAGGCTATTCATGCAACTGGAGCAGTTTTAAAAAAATTATTTAATGAAGCTGAGGAAACGGCGATTACGCCAGAACATATTCATTTGTTTTTGCAGGAAGCTAATATAGATGATGTCGTTCAAGAGTGCGATGAATCTGAGCCTAATGAAGTTGTTATTAGAACAAAGCGTGGTGAGTTAAAAGGGCGCGGAGCGAATCAGAAATCTTATCTTCAAAAAATTGTAGAGAATGATATTAATTTCGGGGTTGGCCCAGCAGGGACCGGGAAAACCTATTTGGCAGTTGCTTGTGCAGTTGAAGCATTGCAGTCTGAAAAAGTCCGTCGTATTATTTTAGTACGCCCTGCGGTTGAAGCCGGTGAAAAATTGGGTTTTTTACCGGGGGATATGGCGCAAAAAGTCGATCCTTATTTACGGCCACTTTATGATGCTTTGTATGAAATGCTGGGCTTTGAGCGGGTAGAAAAGTTAATTGAGCGTAAGGTTATCGAAGTAGCGCCTTTAGCTTTTATGCGCGGACGTACTTTAAATGACTCTTTTATTATTTTAGATGAAGCGCAGAATACCACCACAGAACAAATCAAAATGTTTTTAACCCGGGTAGGTTTTGGTTCTACTGCCGTTATTACCGGCGATATTACGCAAATTGATTTACCGAGTGAAAAAATGTCTGGCTTAAAGCACGTGCTAAAAGTGTTAGATAAAGTGAATGGTATTAGTTTTACTTTTTTTGATGCAAAAGATGTTGTGCGTCATCCTTTAGTGCAAAGAATTGTGATTGCTTATGAAAATTACGAGCGTGAACATGGCTAATCGAGAATTAGAAATTCAACGTATTGTGGATTCTACCGGTATTCCGAGTGATGCTGAATTACAGCAATGGGTCGAACTCGCTTTACAAGATTATTCGCCTGATGCAGAAGTTGTTATTCGTATTGTTGATAGTGAAGAAATTTCTGCCCTTAACCAGCAATATCGTCAAAAATCAGGGGCGACTAATATTCTGAGCTTTCCTTTTGATTTACCTGAAGGCGTGGAAGGGATTGATTTATTAGGTGATTTAGTCGTCTGTTCGAGTGTATTAGAGCAAGAAGCGTTTGATCAGAAAAAAGAGTTAAAAAATCATTGGGCACATATTATTATTCATGGCATATTACACTTATTGGGCTATGATCATATTGAAGAAAGTGATGCCAATGAAATGGAAGCAAAAGAAATTTTAATGTTACAAAAATTACGTATTAATAATCCTTACCAGGAGCAAGAAGTAAATGTCTGATGCAGTGATAGACAGTAATAAACAAGCCAATAAGAGTTGGGTTGAACGTCTAGGGCAAATGATGGGTGGTGAACCTCAGGATCGTGAGGATTTGTTAGATGTCTTTAGAGATGCGGAAGAAAATAACCTCCTGGATAAATATGCATTAAGTATGCTTGAAGGTGTATTGCAAGTGTCGGAACAGCGTGCGCGAGATGTCATGGTGCCACGTAAAAAAATGATTGTCTTAAATAAGGACGCTTTATTAGCGGATGTTTTCCCCGTTGTGATTGAATACGGGCACTCACGTTTTCCTGTGATAACAGAAGATAAAAGTGAAGTTGTCGGTATTTTAATGGCTAAAGATTTATTAGCACATGCATTAAATAAAAAAGACATCACAGTTGAATCCATTATGCGACCAGCAACGGTTGTACCGGAAAGTAAGCGGCTTAATGTCTTATTAAAAGAATTTCGTGCTAAACGTAATCATATGGCGATTGTTATCGATGAATATGGTGCGGTTGCCGGGGTAGTCACAATAGAGGATGTACTAGAGCAAATTGTGGGCGAAATTGAAGATGAACATGATCACGCAGAAGAAGAGTACATCGTAGAGCGAAAAAAGAATGAATATATCATTCAAGCTTTAACGCCGATAGAGGTTTTTAATGAATACTTTTCTGTTGAGTTTGATAGGGATGAATTTGATACGGTTGGCGGTTTTATGGTGGGGCGTTTAGAGCATATGCCCAAAAAAGGGGAAAAAGTGATCGAGGGTAAATTTCGCTTTGAAGTG
>DAOUSK010000138.1 GCA_030627265.1 Methylococcaceae bacterium | reverse complement strand
CGCACTTATGAGCGCGTGGGTGGCAATAAAACATATCATTGCAATGTGAGAATTATTTCTGCTACCCATCGAGATATAGAAGCTGCAATCGAAAAAGATTTATTTCGTCAGGATTTATTTTATCGCTTAAATGTTTTTCCCATAGAATTACCCGCCTTACGAGATCGGCCTGAAGATGTGCCTTTATTGATTGATGATTTAATTGCACGGTATAATACGACGGCTAAAAAAGCAAGCATTCGCTTAACGGAAGAAGTGGTTAGCGCGTTAAGTGCTTATGACTGGCCTGGCAATGTCCGAGAGTTAGCTAATTTAATCGAACGATTAAGCATTATTAAGCCCAACGGGATGATTGATTTGCTTGATTTACCTAAAAAAATTAGGCAAAGGAGTGCTGATAAATTAGCCAAAGAAGACTTGCAAAATTACATGAAATATTCAGGGGAGGAAGCTGAAGCAGTATTGGAGCATAACGCAAATAATTCCCAGGCACTTCCTGATGAAGGCATTGATTTAAAATTACACCTCCATAATATTGAAGTGAGTTTAATTCAACAAGCTTTAGGTGAGTGTAACGGTGTGGTTGCACATGCAGCAAAAAAACTAAAGATGCAGCGTACCACTTTAGTTGAAAAACTAAAGAAATTAGATTTGTAAGTAATTAACTAAAGAGCCTAGAAAATAGCGATATAATTATTAATTATGTGACGCATAATGGGAGGAACTTAATTAAAAATCTCATGCACTGTCCTATCAAATTCTAGTATGCTATTTTTAGTGCTTTCGTTGAGTTGCTGTTCAGTTGGAATTGTTATGCCGCAAATCTGATTTTCCACTGCTTTAAGCCCTTCATCATTAAGTAAGTTTAGAAGCTCGTTGGTATCTTTTATTGTTTCACAGCCCGTATAAATATCAGCAGCAGTCACTGCAAGAATGATTCCTATTCCATATAATGGAATAGCCTCACCGGCAACCGAAGATACATTTAGGAGTACGTTTTTTGCAGTTCTGCGTGCAACCCTTTTTGATATTTTATGAGCTTTAGCTATTTTCCCCTTTCGAAGGTGGTTTTTTTGTTTGAATATTTGATTTTGATTTCGTAGACGTTTGTTTTCAGCAGTTATCGATTGGAATTTTTTCGATTTGCTTTGTGACATGAAATTAGTGAGTGGGATTTGTGAAAGTAATCCAGATAATAGGTCATGAAATTTTGCGTTTGTAATCGAAAGTACATTTGCAGAGATTAGCCCGAAAAATATTAATACCAGGAAAGTTTTTTTCATATTATATAGACATTTAACATTGATATTTTTGCTGTTAATTTGAAATTTTTTTCGCAATATAGGTGAAAAATAACTTTTCCATAGCAAAAGAAGGCTTTAAAAAGAATAGGAAATATTTTAGGGGGTAAGAAAATAGGTGTTTTTAACTAAAAATCCTGAAAATTAAGGAAGAAATATCTTTAATGAGATCAGGTTCTGCCATGCTGGTTGTTAGGGTGTTATTTTCTTTGTGATAAGAGGTGGAAGAGCGAGATGTTCTGGGTTTTTGTTTGATTTGCTCTTGGTTTTGAGTATTTAGTAAATCCCCCCCTGCTTTTTTCCACTCCATTAAATGCGTGATTTCCCCGCTATCAACCCAAATACCATGCTTGGAGCAACGATCAAGAATAACGCCGCTACGATGCCCAAAATTAATACGATTCATTAATACTCTACAGCAAGGGCATTTTACATACTTAACGCCAGGGTGACCTTGGTATCGGTCTCTATTAATGTTTTTGATTAATGTGAGATTAATATCGGTTACATTTTTAACGGTATTATCTAATAAAGTTTCTATTTCGCCAGGGTCAAAAAATAAACCAAAGCAGGTTTTACAGTGTTCTATTTGTTGTCCCTGTAATTTAATGGTTTGCAGAGGTGTGTCGCAGTGTGGGCAGATTCGTGTAGACTCTTGTGCCGTCACGCTATATTTGTGTTTGCCCTGTAAATCGACATCGTTACGTACATTACAGTACTGACAGCGATTTATATTTGCCAATAAAGGCGCTGAGCATGATCGACAAAGAGCCATTACATTTTATCCAAAATACTTTTCTTTTTAGCGCTGTATTCTTGTTCAGTAATCAATTCTGCGGCGTACATCTTTTTTAATTGACTAAGCTTTGCCATTAAGACATCAGGGGCTTGTGCTGTTGGTTTTTGTGTCTCTGTGGCGGGTTCGCTAATTGACTGCGCCATTGATTGACCGAGCCCAATACCTGCGCCCATCCCCATGCCAAGTCCTGCACCACCGCCTTCATTTTTAGCGGCTTCACGCATGGCTTCTAATTGTTGTACTTTTGCATAGTCTAGGCCAACTGCTTTGGCTGCATGCGCTTCTGCAATTAAATCAGAAATTCGATTGATGCGCCTTAGGGTATCTTCATCAAAATTAGTGCCTTCAATTCTGAAATCAGTGATATCAAAACCGAGTTTATGAAAAGCAGCGGTTAGTTTACCAAATAGCCCCGCAGTAATTTCTTCACGATTGGCATCTATATCAGCATAACTATATTTATTTTCAGCAAGGTAATCACTGATAGGGTGAATAATACGTGATGACATGACTTGTCTAAAATCATCAACATAAAAGTCTGTATGACTGCCGACAATATTAACAAAGAAATTTTTAGGGTCATTAATTTGGTAACTATAATTCCCGTATGCTTTTAAACTGATAGGAAAATTATATTTAGGGTCATCATATTTAATGGGGGAGCTGGTACCCCATTTTTGATCGAGAATTTTATTTTTTTTATAAAAATAAATAGCGACTTTGTTTTCGCTATCAAAAAACTGCATAAACTTGCTAATGGTTGTCCAAAAAGGGATATTTTGGGTTTTAAGGTTGATGGTGCATTCCGTTTCAATAATCGATTGCACTTTACCTTTATAAACAAAAATACAGCCTTGGCCGGGGCCAACAATCAGCTTAGAAGCATTTTTGATTTCATCGCCATTTTCTGTCCACTGAGATAATAAAACATCAGGGCTAGGGTTTGTCCATTGAATAACAGAGCGTAATTGTCGTTGTAACCCATCAAGTAAAGCCATTATTGCCTCCAGCGGTAGAAATTAAATGTTAGCAGTATATACGTGCTACTAGATATAGTGTATGTTTCTTTTTCAGGATAGATCTTAATTTTAACCTTAATTTAAAAAACTATGACAAATGAAAATATAGTATGGCATTTACACAATGTCACAAAAGATGAGCGGTCCAAGCAAAAAAAACAACGCCCTTGTATTCTTTGGTTTACCGGTTTAAGTGGTTCGGGGAAATCAACGGTTTCAAGTGCTGTTGAGCAGAAATTATTTGAACTAGGCCATCATACTTATTTGTTAGATGGTGATAATGTACGCCATGGTTTAAATAAAGATTTAGGTTTTTCAGATTCAGATAGAGTTGAAAATATTCGTCGAATTGGCGAGATATCTAAATTAATGATTGATGCAGGCTTATTGGTCATGACGGCTTTCATCTCACCCTTTAAAGCGGATCGTCAATTAGTTAAAGATTTAGTGCAGCAACATGAGTTTGTTGAAGTTTATATGGATACGTCATTAGAAGAATGTGAAAAACGTGATCCTAAAGGGCTTTATAAAAAAGCGCGTAGTGGGCAAATTAAAAATTTCACGGGGATTGATTCTGAATATGAAATACCTGAAAATCCAAAATTGATCATTAATACGGTTGAATTAAATATTGAAGAGTGTGCTGATAAAGTCATCACTTATTTAAAAGATAACAAAATTATTAATTAAGATGACTGAGCAAATTATTGATGTTTTTAATGGTGATGCGGATGGCATCTGTGCTTTAGTTCAGCTAAGGCGCCATACTCCGCAAGAGTCTATTTTAGTCACTGGCGTTAAGCGTGATATTTCTTTATTAAAAAATATTACAGAAGGTAAGAATACGAAAATTACGGTTCTGGATATTTCCTTTGAAAAAAATGTATTGGATGTTGAAAGGCTGTTAGCTGAGGGAGCGAATATTACTTATGTTGATCACCATAAAACGGGTGATTTGATTAAGCATAAAAATTTGCAGACCGATATTGATTTATCTGCAGATACTTGTACCTCTTTAATTGTTAATAAACAGCTTGAGGGGAAATATCTTGCTTGGGCGATTACTGCGGCTTTTGGTGATAATTTACTCGCTAAAGCACGTAGCTTGGCAGTAGAGGCTGGCTATAGAGAGACGGAGATAGAGCTATTAAAAAAATTAGGTACTTTACTGAATTATAATGGCTATGGCGCAGGCTTAGATGATTTGTTTTTTGCACCAGCGGAATTGTATAAAAAGTTAAGTTTATTCGATACACCTTTTGATTTTGTTGAGCAAGACCTTGAAACATTCAAATTACTGTCTGAAGGTTATTTAGAGGATATGAAAAAAGCAGCAGAGATGCCATTAATTGAAAGCTCTGATGATATCGCTATTACTGAATTACCTAATGAAAAGTGGGCGCGACGAGTGGGTGGCGTTTGGGGTAATGAATTAGCAAATCAGTACCCAGACAGAGCGCATGCAATTCTTACTGAAAAAGATGAAAACCATTATTTGGTCAGCATACGCGCACCGCTTAACCGTAAAAAAGGGGCAGATGAATTAGCCAGTCAATTTCCAACGGGTGGCGGTAGAAAAGCAGCGGCAGGGATTAATGCACTTGCTAAGAATGAGTTAAATAACTTTATTGCTGCGATGAAGAAGCAGTTTAAAAATAAGGTAATGTGAATTGGGATGGGTAGGTTGGATGAGCTTATCTAGCGTAGCGACGATAACAAAAGCCGTAAAGGTGGGACTCTAAAAATAAACCATTATTATATTATGTGAATTGGTATTGACAGAGAATTATGATTGAAATAGGGCGAAATGGGTTTTTTATTTTGGTGGATGAAATTAATTCTAGCGGATTAACTGTTGATGTTTAATGCCGTGCGTTATAGAATTTAAAGCATGATAAAGAACTTCAAATGCAAACACACTCAAGCGCTTTATGAGGGG
>DAOUSK010000066.1 GCA_030627265.1 Methylococcaceae bacterium | reverse complement strand
GGGCAAACGTGGGTCAATGGCAAATTAGTTTATCAAGCAGGTTATGCACATGGCGAGTAGCCAAAAAGGCCGTTTATTTTATGTGATTGGTGCGTCAGGGGTGGGTAAAGATAGCTTAATCGCTTATGCAAGAAAGCATATAAGCGATCAATCAAAAGTGATTTTTATGCACCGGTACATTACTCGGCCACCGGAATTAAAAGGTGAAAATCATGTGTTTTTAGATACGGAAGAATTTGAGTATCGCAATAAAAATTCTTTTTTCAGTATGCAGTGGGATAGTCATGGTTTGCGTTATGCCATCGGTAAAGAAATCGACTTCTGGCTAGAGCAAGGCGTTGATGTGGTTGTTAATGGCTCTCGAGGGTATTTATTTACTGCCTTAGAAAAATACCCTGATATGAATATACTGCTGATTACTTGCTCTATTGATGTGTTATGTAAGCGCTTAATTGCTCGTGGTCGAGAATCTGGAGATGAAATTTATGAACGCGTCGAACGAGCTCGACAGTTCTCTGACCTTCAGCACCCGAATATCAGACTAATAGAGAATAATGACACGATTGAAAAAAGTGGGCATGATTTTGTCCGGTTATTACAATATCCCGACCAAATAGGAAGTGTAGCTTAAAGATGTCTAATACCAATAATGATCAAATTGAAAGTGAAGGCGATGAGCGTTTTAGTATTAAATTTTTAGGCACAGGTAATGCTGCTGGCGTTCCTGTGCGTGGTTGTTCTTGTACTGTTTGTATTAAGGCCACTGCAAATAAAGATTTAAGACGTGAATCGTGTTGTGCGGTGATAGAGTTTGGAGAGCAGCGAATATTATTAGATGCGGGAGTATTTGATTTAAAGTACCGTTTCCCAGAAAATTCATTAACGGCAATTTTACTGACACATTTTCATCCTGACCATGTACAAGGCTTGTTTCCCTTTCGTTGGGGCGGTAATGATAGTATCGATACCTATGCGCCGAATGATAAAGAGGGCTGCGGTGATTTATATAAAAATCCTGGGGTATTGAATTTTTATACTTTAATTGCTTTTGATCATTTTTATATTGGTGAGGTACTGATTACCCCCGTACCATTGACTCATTCAAAAATAACATTAGGTTTTTGCTTTGAGCACCGAAATGTTAAAGTCGCTTATTTAACCGATACGGTTGGTTTGCCCAAGAAAACAGAAGCTTTTTTACGTTATTGGAAACCTGACGTTATGGTAATTGATTGTGCTTTTCCACCTCAAGAAATCAGACCTAGAAATCATAATGATATTAATATGGTTTTAAAAGCGTATGAAGAATTTAAGCCAAAACAGATGCTGTTAACGCATATTGGGCATAAGTTGGATCAATGGTTGAATGAGTATGAGCAGAAATTACCAGAGGGTATTTCTGTGGTTAGGGATAATGAAATTTATGTTTTTTGATATGTGACTCTTAATTCGTATGATTAATCTCCACTTTAAATGGGAGCCTCACGCATACATTCACTAACAGAGTGATAGAAACCGCTTGCAATTTTATCTTTAGCATAAAGCTCAAGCTTTGGAGTTCGATGCTCCTTCTAGCTTGATGAGTTATGAGTACCTATACTAATCCCAGTATTTTATAATTCAAGCTGTTAGCGTGAGGGCTCATAAAACAGTTAGTATTTACTAGGATTGATGTTAAATTCAACGTAAGCTACGTTTTTGCCATTGTTTTACAACATGCCAGCGCCAAAACAGGCGAATTCCAAAATAGCCAACAATAGCAAAAATAATGCCTAAAAGGCCGCAGCCAAAGAGAAAAGGGCCGCCAATATCACCTAAGCTGGTCATAATGCTTTCTGTAGAAAATTCAAAATCAGCAGCGGGTGGTGGTTGATTAAGAGACCATAAGCCTACGCGGTATGCAAAGTAGAACATAGGTGGCATGGTGAGTGGATTAGTAATCCAAACAAGAGCGGCTGAAATAGGTAAGTTGGCTCGAAAATAGAGAGCAATAGTTGCTGCAATTAACATTTGCCCTGGTGTTGGGATCCAGGCAACCAGTAAGCCAATAGCAAAAGCAGAAGACACGGAGCGGCGGTTAAGATGCCAAAGATTAGGTTCGTGAAGTTTGTCGCCTAAAAAGCGTAAGTTTTTATTCGCCTTAATTGACTCAGGTGTCGGCATGTATTTTTTTAGCAACTTTTTTGGCATAGCAATAATCCCCGTGTTGTATGTTGGATGGGCTAATTTTAACAGGTTTTAAGTATGCCTTTTTCGGTTTTATCTTTTTTCTTTGGTGTCTTATTTCTACAGCAATGGGCAAATTTACCCAGTGAATTTATTTTATTGATGGCAGGTTTGCTGGCTGTATTTTCTTGGTATTTTTCTTATCGTCGTATCACCTATTTTATGATTGGCTTTTTATGGGCTAGTCTCATTGCACTTTATTATTCAAACCAAATATTACTCCCTGAATTACAAGGAAAAGAGTTGCTTGTTCAAGGTGAAGTCATTGGTTTAACTAATAGTAATAAAAGGCGCGTCCGGTTTGATTTTAAAGTGACTAAAGCGAATGTTTCTTTGCCCGATAAAATTCGCCTGAGCTGGTATTATCCGAAAAAAGTCATTAAACCCGGTCAGCACTGGCAGTTTTGGCTTAAGTTGAAACAGCCGCATGGTACATTAAATCCGGCAGCCTTTGATTATGAAAAGTGGCTTTATGCTAAACATATCGGCGCGACGGGTTATATTCGTAAGCCAGAAACAGCAAAGTTATTAGCGGAAAAAATGGGCTATCAGAGTATGGCGGTTTTGCGTTATGAATTACTAAAGTTGTTAGACTCGGTTACGATTGATAAAGACAATTTATCGTTAATCAAAGCATTAACGATAGGCGATAAAAGCCATATTTCCTCGGATCAATGGCGCGTTATGTCTAAAACGGGGACTAATCATTTGATGGCAATTTCAGGGCTGCATATTGGCTTAATTGCAGCGATGGTCTATAGCTTGGTTTTTGCTTTATGGCTACGCTTTCCAGAAAACCTATATTCAGCCCCTCAAATTGCTGCTTCGATTTCATGGCTTGCGGCTTTATTTTATGCTGCGTTAGCAGGCTTTTCTATTCCTACGCAGCGCGCGTTGATTATGCTTAGCCTAGTGGTATTGACTATTTTGTTAAAGCGGCAGACTAAAGCGGTTAATATATTATCCATCGCTTTATTGCTGGTGTTATGTGTTGAGCCTTTATCGGTGTTATCAATCGGTTTTTATTTATCATTTTTAGCTGTTTTTTATATTTTATATGCGTTTTCGGCGCGATTGGGCTTGGAAAATGCATGGCGCGGTGCATTTAAATTACATTTTTTGATGGCGGTTGCGTTGTTGCCTGTTTTGGTTTTATTTTTTCAAGCGGGATCAATGGTTGCTCCTTTTGCCAATATTGTTGCGGTTCCTGTGGTGAGTTTTATTTTATTACCGCTCTCTTTGTTGGGTTTGGTTCTATTAACCTTTGCACCTAATATTGCTCAGTATGTGTTTCTATTGATTGATCAGGTTTTTTCTTATCTTTGGTGGTTTTTAAGTTATTTAACCGAGTTATATTTTGCTAGTTTTATATTGCCACAACCCAATATATTAACGGTTTTAATCGCCATGCTTGGACTGTTGATTGTTTTAGCGCCAAGAGGTATTCCAGCAAGAGGCTTAGGTTTTATTTTAATTCTACCTCTGTTTTTTACAAAAATTGAGCGGCCATTGCAAGGGGAGGCTTGGCTTACTTTATTAGATGTCGGGCAAGGTTTATCGGCGGTGATAGAAACCCAAAATCATCGATTGGTTTTTGATGTAGGGGCGCGATTTTCTAATGAAATGGATATGGGAAAAAATATTGTTGTGCCTTTTCTGCGCTCTAGGCGAGTTAAATACTTGGATATGTTAATTGTTAGTCATGCGGATAATGACCATATTGGGGGAGCTAAAGCGCTATTAAATGAAATAAAGAGTGAGAAAATTTTGAGTAGCGTGCCTGGTAAATTATTAGAATATCAAGCTAAAGACTGTATTGCAGGACAAAAATGGGTTTGGGATGAGGTTGAGTTCACGATTCTTTCGCCATCAGAAAAAGTATTTGCCAGTGAAAATAATAATTCCTGTGTTTTAAGGGTTAAAACACAATGGGGGGCTATTTTATTAACCGGGGATATAGAAAAAGAAGCGGAAATGTCTTTATTAAAAAATCAGCTTGATGCTAAGGTTTTAATTGCTCCGCATCACGGTAGCAAAACCTCATCAACTTTAGGTTTTTTAAAACAAGTAGCGCCTGAAATAATATTGATTCCAGCAGGAGCGCCTAATCGGTTTGGTTTTCCTCATAAAGATGTGTTGGCTCGTTATGATGAAATCGGTGCAAAGCACTTGATAACAGGAAAAGAAGGGGCGATTAGCATTCAGCTAAAAAAATCTGGAATGGAGCTTCAGAGCTATCGAAAAATGGCAGGAAAATACTGGAATTAAAGGAAAATAATGGCACCGCTCATATACTACTCAAAGCAGTATGCATATTTCTATTCGATACTTATGCTAAATTGGAAGTGGGGCTTTAGCCCCGATTTGTCTCACGCAGGGCTAAAGCCCCACTTCCGAAAAAGTGAAAAATGAGTGAGGAAAACTACCAAAATAATAACCTAGCTATTTACTATGAAATTAAATAGTACTAAAATAGTCCTAAATAAAGGAGAGGACATGTTACGTTTAGGTAAAATGACGGATTATGCAACAGTTATTTTAAGTTATATGGCGAATAATAAAGCACCGATACATGCTGCTTTAGAAATATCAAAAGCGACAGGGGTGGCCTTACCTTCTGTTAGTAAAATATTGAAATCATTGGTTAAAGCTCAGGTTCTTAGTTCTGTTCGTGGGGCAAAAGGCGGTTATAAATTAATAGGGGCACCTGAAAAAATCACCGTTGCGAGTGTGATTATGGCTTTAGAAGGGCCGATTGCATTAACAGAATGCAGCTCGTCTGATAACCAGTGTGACCAAGTAACGGGTTGTACCATCGGGAGTAATTGGCGGATTGTTAACCAAAGCGTGCAAAAAGCATTAGAGGCAGTTACTTTGGCGGACATGATGTCGCCAATGCAAACACCTCAAGAAATTACTGTGCCAGTGGCCAGTTTGTATCACTAAAATAGTAGAAAAATATTTATGTCATCAAACACAGAAGAAATAGAAATAGAAAAAGTTATCGGGCAAAAATATAAAGAAGGTTTTGTCACAGATATTGAAGTGGAAACTTTTGAGCCGGGGTTAAATGAGGATGTTATCGCTCGTTTATCCGCGATTAAAGGGGAGCCTGAATTTATGTTGGAATATCGTTTGCAGGCATTTCGTCATTGGCAAACGCTAGAGGAGCCTAATTGGGCGCAATTAAAAATAGAGCCGATTGATTATCAATCGATTAGTTACTATTCAGCGCCTAAAAAAGATTCTGATAAACCACAGAGTTTAGATGAGATAGACCCTCAATTATTAGAGACCTATAAAAAATTAGGTATTCCGCTAGATGAGCAAGAGCGTTTAGCCGGTGTTGCGGTGGATGCTGTGTTTGATAGTGTTTCAGTGGCAACCACTTTTAAAGGTAAATTAAAGGATGTTGGGGTGATTTTTTGCCCTATCTCAGAAGCTTTGCAAGAATACCCTGAATTAGTTAAGAAATATTTGGGTACCGTGGTCTCTGAAAAAGATAATTTCTTTGCTTCACTGAATGCGGCGGTTTTTACCGATGGTTCATTTGTGTATATCCCTAAGGGTGTACGCTGTCCAATGGAATTATCAACGTATTTTAGAATTAATGCGGCCAATACAGGGCAATTTGAGCGTACCTTAATTATTGCTGATGATGATAGTCATGTGAGCTATTTAGAGGGCTGTACTGCACCAATGCGGGATGAAAATCAGCTACATGCTGCCGTGGTTGAGTTGGTTGCAATGGATAATGCTGAGATTAAATATTCCACAGTGCAAAATTGGTATCCAGGTGATGAAAATGGCGTGGGTGGTATTTATAATTTTGTCACCAAGCGTGCTGAGTGCCGTGGTGCAAATTCTAAAGTATCTTGGACTCAAGTGGAAACGGGATCTGCGATTACCTGGAAGTATCCAAGCTGTATTTTATTAGGTGATAACTCGGTCGGTGAGTTTTATTCCGTGGCGGTAACCAATAATTACCAGCAAGCGGATACCGGTACTAAAATGATTCATATTGGTAAAAATACACGCAGCACGATTATTTCTAAAGGTATCTCTGCTGGAAAATCTCAGAATACGTATCGTGGTTTGGTTAAAGTCGCTAAAAGTGCGAGCAATGCAAGAAATTACACGCAGTGTGATTCTTTATTGGTAGGCGATCAATGTGCGGCGCATACTTTTCCTTATGTGGAAGTTAAACAGCCATCCGCTCAGGTTGAGCATGAAGCAACCACCTCTAAAATCAGCGAAGATCAACTATTCTTTTGTCAGCAACGAGGCATATCGGCTGAAGATGCGGTTTCCATGATTGTTAATGGTTTTTGTAAAACGGTGTTTAAAGAATTGCCCATGGAATTTGCGGTAGAAGCACAAGCATTATTAGGATTAAGCTTAGAAGGCTCTGTTGGTTAATAGAATGCAGTCTATTAATATTTCTTAATTAAACAATATAAAGTTAAAAGTAGGTAGGTAAAATTCATGATCAGCATCAAAAATCTTCATGTTAGTGTAGGTGATAAGCCTATTTTGAAAGGCATTAATTTAGAAATTCCAGCAGGTGAAGTCCATGCCATTATGGGGCCTAATGGGGCAGGAAAAAGTACTTTATCGCATGTGCTTTCAGGTAAGGCGGGGTATACGGTAACCGAAGGTAGCGTCACGTATAAAGGCCAAGATTTATTGGCATTAGAACCTGAAATGCGCGCACGTGAAGGCGTGTTTTTAGCGTTTCAATACCCTGTTGAAATTCCCGGTGTGAGTAATATTTATTTACTAAAAGCCGCCTTAAATGCAATGCGCAAGCATCGAGGCGAAGAGGAGGTTGATGCTTTAGACTTTTTGACCTTGGCAAAAGATAAAATTAAAGCACTAGAAATGGATGAAAAATTTCTTTATCGTGCTGTGAATGAAGGATTTTCAGGCGGCGAGAAAAAACGTAATGAAATTTTACAAGCCGCTATTTTAGAACCTAGTTTTTGTATCTTAGATGAGACAGACTCAGGCTTAGATATTGATGCTTTAAAAGTGGTTTCTAAAGGTGTGAATGATTTACGTGATAAAGAGCGTTCGTTTTTAATGATCACCCATTATCAGCGCTTATTAGATTATATTAAACCAGATGTGGTGCATGTTTTGGCTGATGGAAAAATTGTTAAATCAGGTGGGCCTGAGCTTGCTTTAGAGTTAGAAGCAAAAGGCTATCATTGGGTAGAAGAGCAGGTTTCCTAATGACGACGCAATATACTGCAGCATACGCTAAGCTTGAAAATTCTTTAGCTGGTTCCTCTTTGGGCTGGTTGAAGGCTTTAAGATTACAGGCTAAAGAGCAATTTATTGAACAGGGTTTTCCGCGTTTAAGTGATGAAGAATGGCGTTATAGTAATTTAGCACTTTTAGAAAAAAAGCCCTTTAATCCTGTTTCTGAATCAGAACTGGGGCATATTGATATAGCTGATTTAGAGGCTTACAAATTAAGTGATTGCTGGACGCTCGTTTTAGTTGATGGGCATTACTCGGCGAGTTTATCTAATTTAGCAGGCATCCCTGATAGCGTTATTATTAACAGTATGGCAGAGGCTTTAATTAGCCATCCTGATAAAGTTAAAGGTTATTTAGGGCAAGCGACTGAGACTAAGGAAGTAGGATTTAGTGTCTTTAATAATGCATGGTTTACAGACGGTGCTTTTGTTTATATTGCTGCGAACACCGTTTTAGATAAGCCTCTGCAAATTTTACATGTGGTAACAGATGCAGAAATTTTAGCGAATACGCATCATATTATTGCTTTAGAAACAGGGGCAGAAGCGAGTGTGATTGAAACTTTTGTCGGCTGTGAAGAGCAGTATGCGACGGTTTCGGTAACTGAGGTGTTTGTTGCCAGTAATTCAGGGTTAACTTTATATAAAACTCAGCTAGAAGGTGATAAAGCCATTCATTTGGGCGGGGTGTATGTAAAGCAGGCGCGAGATAGCCGATTTAATCACGCTAATTTCGCTTTTGGTAGTTTATTGGCGCGCACTGATGTGCATATCGATTTAGCACAGGCAGCAGAGTGTGATTTAAACGGTTTGTATCTAGGCGCTAAACGTCAGCATCTTGATACTCATACGCGCATCGAACATCTTGAGCCTTACGGCATCAGCAAAGAGCTGTATAAAGGTGTTTTAAATGATAAAGCACGTGGTGTCTTTCAAGGGCGAGTGATTGTTGCTGAGCAAGCACAAAAAACAGACTCTGATATGCATAATCATAATTTATTGCTTTCAGATAATGCAGAAGCGGATACTAAACCACAATTAGAAATTTATGCGGATGATGTAAAGTGTGCGCATGGTATTACCGTGGGGCAGTTAGATGAGACGTCTATTTTTGCCTTGCAAGCCCGTGGTATCGATAAGGTGTCTGCAAAAAATATGCTGACCTTTGCATTTGCCAATGAAATGGTCAATAAAATTAAGTTTAAACCTTTGCATGATCAAATTTTGATGCATGTTTTAAATAAATTTCCGCAAGCGGGAATTGATCAGTCTTGGTTATAAGGAATGAGCGTTTAAATTCAATTTAAAAAATAGGTTTCGTAGGTTGTGGCTGAGCTTGCGAAGCCACAACAATCAATGGCTTATCTGGCATTAGATGTTGGGCTTCATGCTTCAGCCCAACCTACGTATAATATGAACAGTCTCTAAAGACTTGCGTACCGCTACCTGTTAATAATGAGAAATCACATTAAATCTAGATTAAACAAAAAATAAAATGAGTCAATTTCCTGTAGAAAAAATTCGCGCTGATTTTCCTATTTTAAAAGAGAAAATTCGTAATAAACCTTTAGTCTATTTAGATAATGCAGCGAGCTGTCAAAAGCCTCAGCAAGTTATCGATAGTATCGTGCATTGCTATAGTCATGAGTATGCTAATGTGCATCGTGGTGTGCATACGCTAAGTGTGAGAGCAACGGACAGATATGAAGGGGCGCGGGAGAAAATTCAGCATTTTATTAACGCCCAAAGCACGAAAGAAATTATTTTTACGCGCGGGGCGACTGAGGCGATTAATTTAGTCGCACAGACCTTTGGCAAAGCGAATATTAAAGCCGGTGATGAAATTTTAATCACTGCCATGGAACATCACTCTAATATCGTTCCTTGGCAAATGTTATGTGAAGAAACCGGTGCGGTTTTAAAAGTTGCGCCGATTAATTTACAGGGTGAATTAATTTTTGCAGAATTTGAAAAATTAATCAGTGATAAAACGCGCTTAGTCTCTGTTGTGCATATGTCCAATGCGCTAGGTACGATTAATCCAGTTAAAAAAATAATTGCTGCGGCAAAAGCAAAGAATATTCCAGTATTATTAGATGGCGCGCAAGCAATTCCGCATTTAGCCGTTGATGTGCAGGCATTAGATTGTGATTTTTATGTATTTTCAGGGCATAAACTATATGCTCCTTCGGGTATTGGCGTTTTATATGGCAAGCAAGCGCTGTTAGAGGCGATGCCTCCTTATCAGGGGGGCGGTGATATGATTCTGAGAGTGACTTTTGATGAGACGGAATATAATGGCCTGCCGTATAAATTTGAAGCAGGGACACCTAATATTGCAGATGCTATCGGCTTAGGGGCTGCCATTGATTATTTAACTGATATTGGTATGGATAATATAGCGGCTTATGAAGCGGAGTTGCTGGATTATGCAACGGAGAAGGCGCTGCAAATAGACGGTTTAAGAATTATTGGTGAAGCGGCGGATAAAGGCGCTATCTTATCTTTTGTATTAGATAAAATTCACCCGCATGATATTGGTACCATGTTAGATAGCTTAGGTATTGCTGTCCGTGCTGGACATCATTGTGCAATGCCGGTAATGGACTTTTTTGAAGTCCCCGCAACTGCAAGAGCTTCATTTGCTATGTATAACACCAAAGAAGAAATTGATGTGTTAATGGCAGGTATTGAAGATTTAATTAAGATTTTTGGCTAGGAAATAACCATGTTTGATGATTTACGTGACCTCTATCAAGAGGTAATATTTGACCATAATAGAAATCCGCGTAATTTTTATGTGATGGAAGAGGCAGATCGTAAAGTAGAGGGCTTTAACCCTTTATGCGGTGATCGCCTCACGCTATTTTTAAAAATGGACGGTGATAAAATCACCGACGCAAGCTTTCAAGGCTCGGGCTGTGCCATATCGACCGCTTCAGTGTCGTTAATGACAGAGATAGTGAAAGGACTGACTGAAGTGGAAGCAGAAGCACTATTTGCTAAGTTTCACGCTATGACCACCGGTAAAGAAGAAGAGATTGATTTAGAGGCGGTGGGGAAATTAGCGGTGTTAGCCGGTGTACGTGAATATCCAGCGCGGGTTAAATGTGCAACTTTAGCGTGGCATACTTTGGATGCGGCATTAAAGAATGAGCAAGCCTCGATTTCGACCGAATAAAATAGCTTAATGCCCCAGTATTCAGGAAAGTTAGCGGTTTTAAAAAGTGAAGAAATACCCTTGGCAACGGCGCAAGCTTTTGCTGATCAGTTAGCGGTGCCCTTATATGAATCGGTTAATAAAAAAACCGCAGAAGACTTTTTTTTAACATGGCGTGATGCGGAATTAAAATTAATCGATAAAGAGCTGCTGAAAAAAGGGGGCTTAAGTGTTGATATTCACCCGAGAAATGGCGAGCAGCGGTCTTGGCCTGCCCCCAAAGAAGGCGCTTTAGCGCAAGCGATTGGCCGAAAAACTAAAACGATTGTTGATGCAACAACAGGCTGGGCACAAGATAGCTTGCATATTTTTCGTATGGGCTATGATTTACGCTGTATTGAGCGCTCACCGATTATGCTGGCTTTATTAGAGGATGCTTTTAAGCGCTTGGAGCAAGTTGATTGGATGCAGCGATTGAATTTATCTGCGCCTGAAATATTAGCCGGTAATGCGATTGATGTTCTGGCTTCGTTAGAGAATGCACCTGAGTGTGTTTATATTGATCCGATGTTTCCGCCGAAGCGAAAAAAATCAGCCTTACCTAAAAAATCGATGTTAATTCTACGGGATTTATTAGGTGATGATTTAGATAGTCAGAGCTTATTTGATACAGCCTTTTCAGTTGCGACTAAAAAAGTAGTGGTGAAATGTCCTGATCACGCAGAGCCATTAGGCGGTAAGCCGACGGTCAGTTTTGGTAGTAAACTATTGCGTTATGATGTGTATTTAAAAGGTTAAAAAATGACGGATTGGATTGATGTGGCATCAGAGGATGCTCTGACGGTAGGTGATCATCTTGTTGTCGATGTTGAAGGCGTTGAGGTGGTTATTTTTAAATTAGAAGACGGTTTTTATGCGCTAGAAGATGTGTGTCCGCATGATGGTGCTGAAATTGCGAGTGGCCATATTGAGGGCGATGAGATTGTTTGCCCGCGTCACGGAGCAAGGTTTTGTATTAAGACCGGGGAAGTAAAGTGTGCGCCTGCTTATGAAAATATAGAAATGTTTGCAGTAAAGCTTGAGGAAGGAAGGATAAAGCTGAGGGAATTAGATTAGATTTAAAACCACAGAATAGCAAGGCTACTCTGTGGTGAATACAAACTGAATGCTTAGATTAGAGTTTTAAGTCCATTGTATTTTTCTTCAGCTTCTAACAATAGAGTGTGAGCGCCTTGGTTATCGCCTGCTTTCATTGCTTTTTTAGCTTTTTTCAAGTAGCCAGCTGCTTTAGCACGGTTTCTATCAACTGTATCGTTTGCGTTGATTTCTTTACCCATGTTTTTAGCAGATTTAATAAGGTTTAAGATACCTGCAGTATCATTACCGTTATCAATTGCATGACGAGCTTCACGGATTAACTCAACTGTTAAGTCAATTGCTTCTATTGGCTCGTAACAAGTTCTACCTTTATCTTCCGCACACTCACCAGAAACAGCCGCTGTTGAGAAAACGCCCATAGATGCGCCTAGCATTGCAGATAATAATAGTGGTTTTAATAGTTTCATGTAATCCTCATTTATTTTTGTAGTTATTATGACCATTTTATCATTATGTTTCATGGATGGTCGTTAACGCGTCGATAAAATAACGCATTCGATGCATATTTTAGCATAAGAATAAAAAACAACAATGCGCAATGGAATTAAATCTCAGTTAAAGCCGACTCTATATAGTATATAATGCCGATTCATTAACCTAGCGGTAAACGCTTATTTCAATTTTACTTTATTAATCAATGCAAGAAATAAACCCAATCACCCAAAAAATTACTGATTTAAGCCAGCGAGCTAGCACGCTTAGGGGGTATCTTTGACTTTGATATCAAAAGTGAGCGCTTAACAGAGGTTTTAAGGGAGTTAGAAAGTCCTGATATTTGGAATAACCCAGCAGAAGCTCAAGCTTTAGGTAAGGAGCGAGGTTTACTGGAAACTGTTGTTAATACCATCAATGAGCTAGAATCAGGGTTAGTTGATGCTGCAGATATTTTGGAAATGGCAGTTGAAGAAGGGGATGAAGAAACGGTTGATAGTGTTGTCGCTGATGTTACCCGCTATGGAAAGCAAGTTGAAGGCTTAGAATTTAGACGCATGTTTTCTGGTGAAATGGATGCCAATAATGCATTTTTAGATATTCAATCAGGTTCAGGAGGAACTGAAGCACAAGATTGGGCTGCGATGATCGAGCGTATGTTTTTACGCTGGGGTGAGCGAAAGGGCTTTAAAACGGAATTAATGGAAGAATCCAAAGGTGATGTTGCAGGAATCAAATCGGCAACCATTAAATTTACCGGTGATTATGCGTTTGGCTGGTTAAGGACTGAAACAGGTGTCCATCGCTTAGTTCGGAAATCTCCGTTTGATTCTGGTAATCGTAGGCATACTTCTTTTGCATCAGTCTTTGTTTCGCCAGAAATTGATGATGATATAGAAATTGAGATTAATCCTGCTGATTTACGTATTGATGTGTATCGTGCGAGTGGTGCAGGTGGGCAGCATGTCAACAAAACAGAATCAGCAGTGCGTATTACTCATCTCCCAACCAATACTGTTGTGCAGTGTCAAAATGGACGATCACAGCATAAGAATAAAGATGAAGCGATGAAGCAATTAAAATCTAAACTTTATGAGTTAGAGCTGCGAAACCGCTCAGAATCTCAAAAAGAAGTTGAAGATAATAAATCAGATATAGGCTGGGGCAGTCAAATTAGGTCTTATGTTTTAGATCAATCTAGAATTAAAGATTTACGTACGAATGTGGAAACTGGGAATACTGGGGCTGTGCTAGATGGAGATTTAGACCAATTTATTGAAGCCAGTTTAAAAAGTGGCGTGAAATAAGGGCGCTGGAAATAAATATCCGCCCCATATCTGCGTAGGATTTTTGTAGGATGGGTAGAGCGGCTT
>DAOUSK010000164.1 GCA_030627265.1 Methylococcaceae bacterium | reverse complement strand
TATCATACCAAGCCAGTAGTTTAACTTGCGTACCGTTAATGACCATGGTCGATAATGCATCTATCGTGCTTGAATGTGTGTCGTTGGTGTAGTCAGCCGAAACTAGCGGTCTATTTTCATAGCCTAAAATACCTTTTAGCTCGTTTTTTGCCGCAACTTCTAACGCTGCATTGACTGCTTCTTTAGTGACGGGATTTTCTACTTCAAAAACACAGTCTGTTAAAGAGGCATTGGCTAAAGGAACGCGCACTGCAATCCCGTTTAATTTACCGCTAAGTTCTGGGAAAATTTCTGTGATCGCAGTCGCGGAGCCTGTTGTTGTTGGGATTAAAGATAAGCCACTTGCCCGCGCACGGCGTAAATCTTTGTGGTATTCATCTAAGATGCTTTGGGTATTGGTAATATCGTGCAAGGTCGTAATCGAGCCATGTTTAATACCAAAGCTTTCATGGATTACTTTAACCACCGGCGCAATGCAGTTGGTGGTACAAGAAGCAGCTGTCACAATGTGGTGTTTATCAGGTTGATAAAGGTTATCGTTAACACCCATTACAATATTAAGCGTACCGTCTTTTACTGGCGCAGAAACGACGACTTTTTTTACCCCACTCTCAAAATAAGGGGCTAACGCTTGTTTGGATTTAAATTTACCAGTGCATTCAACCACAATATCAACACCTAGCTCTTGCCACGGTGTTTCTGCAATGGCTTCATTTTGTGAGTAACTGACTTTTGTATTATTAATGATTAAGTTCTGCTGATCGCTTTGCACATCATGCTGATAGCGACCATGCACTGAATCAAAATTTAATAAATGTGCCGCTGCCGCTGCATCCCCTGCAATTTCATTAATATGGACGATTTCAAATTCAGGCCAATCCCATGCAGCTCTAAAGGCTAATCGCCCCATACGACCAAAACCATTGATGCCTATTTTAATTGTCATAATACTCTCTAGTTGCATATACGCTTAAGCAGATATATAAAACAGCAATATAGCATGATTATTGAGTAGCGAGATTCATTTATTACTTTTTTAATCTGAAAGTTTTCACTGTGGAATTTAATGAATTAAATTCCAGTTTACTAAAATCATTAATAACTTATCATTATCAACAGGCAACAATGCGCAGGGCGTTAGCTTTTGACAGGAATGCTCAATAAATAAAGAGTATCTTTACTGAAATCTTGCTCATGAGGCCATGCAATTGCACCAAAGGCAACCTTTACTTGTTTAAAATAATTAATATCTTTTAATTCATTGAATATACCTTTATCCAGGAAAGGGCTGGCATCAAACAGCCTAACTTCCTTGTTTTCAAAAGCTAATTTCAATATGTATTCTTGTTTTACTTCAACACTAACAACATGAGGGTTCATTACAGTATCCTATTTCAATGGGTCAATTTTAAATATTGACTCACCATTAATCGCGAGTTCCCAATCAGCCACTAGCTCATCTCTGTGAATTTCAACCCAAGCATCCACAAGTTTTTGTTTGGATTTTGGTAATTTACCTTCAATGATTGCCCCGCTATCTATCTCAATAATGGCGCTATATTCTTGATAATGCGCATGAATATGCGGTAGGTTGTGCTGTTGATTATCGAAAAAATACATCCGAATAATAATTCCCAGAGAAAATTATAGCTCGTGTTACACAATAGGCGCTCAATTTAGCAACCCTATTTTGGAGTGGTGACAATAATAATTGCCTAAGTTTACGCACAGCCATTTCCTGACTTTAATTTGTCTAAATCAGCTTCTATCGTGGCACATTCTTTAAGGCTATTCTGAATAAAATTACTTAAAGGCAGCAACTCAGATTGGGTTGTTTCCGTTAACTGATAATACATCCATACCCCAACACGCTTTGACATAACAATATTGTGGTTACGCAAATAGGCTAGATGACGCGAAGTGACACTTTGCGATAACTCTAAAGTGCTCATTAAATCACAAACGCACAGCTCGCCTTTTTCTAATAGTAGGTACAGAATTCTTAATCGAATAGGCTCCGATAAGGCTTTAAAAATTCCTGCTAAGGCTTCTGTTTTCATTGCTTGCTCATTAATTCACTGTCTCCTAGCGTATTATCATATCATCCACAGATATTTTTCACTGACTTCAGCACCACTTCACTCTGCATTAATCTCTCATCATAAAAAAGGCCGTACTTTACCAGCACAGCCTCACTTTATTCTACTAACTATTAAGACTATTTACTCATCTCATCCATAAAATCAAGATGCTTTAGCCTCATCAATGATTTTTTGAGAGCGTACAACTGCTGCATGAGCTTCTGCGGCTTTCTCTTCTAAACTATCCATATGCGCCATTTCAAAAGCAATTTTTTCTTCTCTTTCTTGCTCAGGTGAAAAGCGTAAAAAGAAGGTCAAAAATGAAGCGATTGTGACCACAATTCCAATCACAAAAAAGACTTCGTTCCAATCCATTGCACCTTTAAATAAAAATCCAGCAGCTACTGCACCCGCATTACCACCTGCACCAACCACACCTGCAACAGCACCGAGTGATTTTTTATTGATAAAAGGAACCACTGAATAAGTCGCACCTTCTGCCATTTGAGTAAACAATGAAAAAATAATTAGTGTTGGAATAGCTAAAAATAATACACTCATTTGTGAAAATAGCATAAGTGCTAAACCTTCACCTAATAAGACAATAAATAACCAATATGAGCGCCCTCTTAAACCCCATAGAGAGGCACAGTTATCAGCAAATATTCCCCCTAAAGTACGAGCGAAAATATTCATCAAACCAAATGATGCGGCAATCATACCGGCAGTCACCATATCGACATGAAAATAATCAAAGAAATAAAGTGCAGCAACGTTATTAACGGTTAACTCAATACCAAAACAAGCACCGTAAATAAGAAAAAGTATCCAAATACGATAATCTTTCATTGTTTCAAAGTAAGAACCTGTTACGTCTTTTTTCTCTGGTAATAACCCCTTTTCACGCAATTCTTTGAAATTACCATCAGGCGCATCTTGCGTTAGGAAGAAATAAGCAATCCCTGTAAAGAAAATAACGGTTCCTACAACAACCATTGATGCGCGCCATGCTTCTGCGTCAGTAAAACCAAAGCCAATAACAAAAGCAGAGAACATTAAAGGCATGACTAATTGCGTAACCCCGCCCCCTAAATTACCCCAACCTGCACTGGTTGCATTGGCTTGGCCTACAACATTTGGCGCAAACATAACTGAAGTATGATACTGGGTGATTACAAATGATGCGCCAATCACACCAATTAATAGCCTAAAAACCAAAAAGCTTTCAAAACTATCCGCCAAACCAATACCTGCGACAGGTAAGGCTCCAAATAGTAATAAATAAGTATAAGCTAACCTAGGGCCGACACGTTCACATAACCAGCCAATAAAAAATCGCGCAAATACCGTTGCAGCGACCGATGCAATAATCGTCCAGCCTACCTGGTCCTTTGTTAGGTGTAATTCTTCACGAATCACCACCATCATCGGTGCAATACCAAACCATGCAAAAAAAGCAGAAAAGAACGCAAACCATGTCATATGGAATGTTCTAATTTGCACCATATTAACTTTAAAGAAGTTCCCCCAAAGGCTGGTCGCTTTATGTTGTAGTTCCAATTTTAAATCTCCAGTTTATAAAAATATTTATTCATTTAGTTAGATTGCTTATTCTTGGGGATGCACATGGATTATTTTACGCATGACCCATTGGGGCGCAGGTCTTCAGCCTGCCTTTTAAAAGGCAGGCTGAAGACCTGCGCCCCAATGGGTCATGCGTAAAATAATC